>JAAYXJ010000197.1 GCA_012515985.1 Gammaproteobacteria bacterium | reverse complement strand
TGGCTGTTCTGGCTGCTCGACAAGATCCACGGCCTGGTCAAGAACTGGGGCTGGGCGATCGTCGGCCTGGTGGTCGTGGTCAAGCTGGCCCTGTATCCGCTGTCGGCGGCGCAGTACAAGTCGATGGCCAAGATGCGCCGGTTCCAGCCGCGCATGCAGCAGCTCAAGGAACGCTACGGGGACGACAAGCAGAAGTTCCAGATGGCGATGATGGAGCTGTACAAGAAGGAGAAGATCAACCCGGTCGGCGGCTGCCTGCCGATCCTGCTGCAGATGCCGATCTTCTTCGCCCTGTACTGGGTGCTGCTGGAGTCGGTGGAGCTGCGCCACGCGCCGTGGATCGGCTGGATCCAGGACCTGACCGCGCCCGATCCGTTCTTCATCCTGCCAATCGTCAACATCGCGGTGATGTGGTCGACGCAGAGGCTCAGCCCCATGACCGGCATGGACCCGATGCAGCAGCGCATCATGCAGCTGATGCCGGTGATCTTCGGCGCGATCATGATCTTCTTCCCGGCCGGCCTGGTCCTGTACTGGGTCACCAACGGCGCGCTGGGCCTGCTCCAGCAGTGGTGGTTCCTGCGCCGCTACAGCGGCGATCCGCCGAAGTCGCCGGGTTCCGGCAAGCCTGCCAAGGCCAAGGGCTGACGGCGCCCGGGGGCCTTGTCCCAGGCCGGCCGGTTAGCATCGCTGCCATGGACAGTCCGGATCCGGTGGCGCCCGCCGTCGACACCATCGTCGCCATTGCCACGGCGGCCGGCGCGGCCGGGATCGGCGTGGTGCGCCTGTCCGGCCCCGCGGCCCTGGACATCGCCGCGGCGATCTCCGGGGGGGCGCTGCAGCCGCGCCGGGCCCATTACCGCCGCTTCCAGGAGCGCGACGGCACGGTGCTCGACGACGGCATCGCCCTGGCGTTCCCCGCGCCGGCCAGCTACACCGGCGAGGACGTGGCCGAGCTCCAGGCCCACGGCAGCCCGGCCGTGCTGCGCCGCCTGGTGGCGCTGTGCGTGGAGCACGGTGCCCGCCAGGCCCGGCCGGGCGAGTTCAGCGAGCGCGCCTTCCTCAACGGCCGCCTGGACCTGGCGCAGGCCGAAGCCGTCGCCGACCTCATCGCCGCCGGCGACCTGCGCGCGGCGCGCGCGGCGCGAAGGGCGCTGGACGGAGGGTTCTCGACCCGGGTGGAGGCGATCGCGGCCAGGGTGCTGTCGCTGCGGGTGCACGTGGAGGCGATGATCGACTTCTCCGACGAGCCCATCGAGACGCTGGGCGCCGGAGACGTGGCGGCCGGGCTGGAGGAGGCCGCAGACGGGCTGGATGCGCTGCTGGCGGCCGCCGAGCGCGGGCGCAAGCTGCGCGACGGCCTGCACGCGGTGATCGTGGGCCCGCCCAACGCCGGCAAGAGCTCGCTGCTCAACGCGCTGGCCGGCAGTGAACGGGCGATCGTCACCGACATCGCCGGGACCACACGCGACCTGCTGCGCGAGACGGTGCGGGTGGATGGGGTGGAGCTGGACCTGGTGGATACCGCCGGACTGCGTGAAGGTGGCGATGCGATCGAGCGCGAAGGCATGCGCCGCGCCCGCGCCGAGCTGGAGCGGGCGGACCTGGCGATCGTCGTCCTCGATGGCCGCGATCCGCAGGCCGGCCGGGCCGCGGTGGCCGAAGCCATTGCCGGTGTGCCGCAGGTCCTGTGGCTGTACAACAAGGCCGACCTCGTTCCCGCGCCGCACCCGGGCGACGCCGACGCGGTCTGGATCTCGGCGCGCACCGGGCAGGGACTGGAACAGGTCCACCAGCGGCTGCACGCGCTTGCCGGCGGCGGCCATGCCGGCGCCGACGAGTTCACCGCCCGGGCCCGCCACGTCGAGGCGCTGGAACGCGCGGCCGGCGCGCTCCAGCAGTCCCGGGCGCAGCTGGACGCGGGCGTGCTCGAGCTGGCGGCCGAGGCCCTGCGCCAGGCCCACGACGCGCTGGGCGAAATCACCGGCCGGGTGTCGCCCGACGAGCTGCTGGGGCGCATATTCTCCACTTTCTGCATCGGCAAGTAGCGCCGCCGTGCACGGCCGGGGGCGGCCGGGAGTTGACAAATCGCCTCCGCTGTCGCGTCCTACGCACGCGCATCCAACGCAAGAAGCACCAGGGGGAACTGATGTCGGGGATTGAAAACGGGCCGCTGGCCCCACGCTGGGCCAAGGTCGCGGGCATGTTCGCGCTGGCCATCCTGCTGGGCGCCTGCAGCGGCGACCAGCCTGCCGCGCCGGAGGCGTCCACCCAGCCCGGGGACGGGGGTGGCGAGCCCGCCGCCGCGCCTGCGGACGAGGCGCAGCCGCCTCCCGCGGACGACGCGCTGGCCGCGCTGAGCGCGGACGAGCTGCGCGCCGCCGCGCGCCAGGCCTATGCCGAGAGCCGGCTGTACGCGCCGCCGGGCGACAATGCCCTGGAGTACTACCTGGCCCTGCGCGAGCGCGCGCCCGGCGATGCCGCCGCGTCCAGCGCCCTGACCGACCTGCTGCCGATGACGGTCATTGCCACCGAACAGAGCCGGGATCGCGAGGACTACGACGAGGCCCGGCGACTGCAGGGGCTGATCGAGCGCGCCAGCCCGGAGCATCCGGCCCTGCCGCGCCTGGCCAGCACCATCGAGCAGGCCGAGCAGGCCACCGCCCGGCGCATCGAACAGCAGCAGCTGACCGCCGAACAGGCGGCCGAGCGCCAGCGCCAGCTGGAAGCCGAGCGCCAGCGGCAGCAGCAGGAAGCCCAGGCCGAGGCGGCCCGGCTGGCGGCCGAACAGGCCGAACAGGAAGCGGCAGAGCGGCTTGCGGCCGAGCGCCGCGCCGCCGAGCAGGAGGAAGCGGAGCGCCTGGCCGCCGAGCGCCGCGCCGCCGAGCGCCGCGCCGCCGAGGAACAGGCCGAGCGCGAGCGCGCCGCAGCGGCCGCGGCCTCGCCGCCGGAACTGCGCGCGATCAGCACGCCGGCCCCGCGTTATCCGTCCGACGCGCTGCGCGCCGGGCAGGCTGGCGAGGTGCTCGTCGAGTTCACCGTCAATCCGGACGGTTCGGTGGCGAACGCGCGCGTGGTGCGCGCCGATCCACCGCGGGTGTTCGACCGCGAGGCAGTGGCGGCCGTGCGCCGCTGGCGCTTCGAGCCGGTCGGGGAAGCGGTCACCACACGGCGCGTGATCGGCTTCAATCCCGGCGGCTGATCCATCCGCCGCGCATGGCGAAACGCCCGGCATCGCCGGGCGTTTCCTTTTTTCCGCGGCGCGGCGTCAGGCCGATACCGCGAGCTTCTCGCGCAGGTACATCCGCGATGCCAGGAACCAAAGCAGCAGGCCCGCGCCCAGGCCCGCGCCCATGTACACGGTCCACTCCAGCGGGCTGACGACCTCGCCGCGCACCAGCTTCATGATCATCTGGCTCTGGGCCAGGAACGGCACCGCGAACTGCCACAGCGCGTCCTTCACCGGGTTCAGCATCAGCACCATGGTCGGCACCATGGGCACCAGCATCAGCACCGTCATGTAGCCCTGCGCCTCCTTCATCGACTTGACCGAGGCCGAGATCAGGGTGAGCAGCGAAGTGCCGATGAGGACCATCGGCAGCAGCACCACCAGCAGCATCGCCATCACCGGGGTGGAGACGTTGATCATCCGCAGCGACCCGGGCGCGAACTGGAAGCTGAGCTTGAATGCCACCAGCATCAGCACCAGGCTCATGGCGCCGAACAGGCATGCGCCCAGGATCTTGCCGCTCATGATCGCCGCGCGCCGCGCAGGGGTGGCCAGCAGCGGCTCGAGGGACTGTCGTTCGCGCTCGCCGGCGGTGGCATCCATCGCCAGGTGCGCCCCGCCCAGGAAGCTGAAGAACACCAGCAGGTACGGCAGGAACGCCAGCGCCATCGCCCGCCGCGACTCCGGGGTCGCGACGTCGCGGCGCGCCACCTGCACCGCAAATCCGGCCTCAGGACTGACGCCGCGGCTGATGCCCCGCAGCATGCCCACGCTGCCGCTGTACTCGGCCAGCACCGTCATCAGGCGCGATACCGGGATCTGCGAATCCTGGCGCGAGCTGTCATGGATCAGTTCGACCCGGGCCGGGCGGCTCTCCCGCCACTGGTCGCCGAACTCCGGGCTGATGCGCAGGATCACGTCCGCCTCCTGTTGGCGGACCGTGGCGTCGGGGTCATCCGGCCCGGGCACGGTCCGGATGTTGCGCTCCTCCAGGAATGCGACCAGGTTGGGCGCGTGCTCGGTGCCGATCACCGGCAGCTCCAGGGTCGATTCCATCTGCGTGCGCATCCGGCTTTCGACCATCGAGCCGATCCCCAGCAACATCACCGGCACCAGCAGCGGACCCATCAGCAGGCTGATGAGCATGGTGCGCCGGTCGCGGAACATGTCCACGAGCTCCTTGCGGGCAACGATCCAGACGGTCTTCATGCTTCAGCTCCTTCCAGGTCGGCCAGGCGTACGAACACGTCTTCCAGGTCGGCCAGCCCGGTCTGTTCGCGCAGTTCGTCGGGCGTGCCGACGGCGCGCACTTCGCCGTGCGCGATCACCACGATGCGGTCACACAGCGCCGCCACCTCCTGCATGATGTGGCTGGAGAAGATCACGCAGCGGCCCTGCGACCGCAGATCGCGCAGGAACCCGCGCAGGCCGCGCGTGGTCATCACGTCCAGGCCGTTGGTCGGCTCGTCCAGGATCACGTTCTTCGGGTCATGCACCAGGGCCCGCGCGATCGCGGTCTTGGTGCGCTGGCCCTGGGAAAAGCCTTCGGTGCGGCGATCGAGGAAGTCGCGCATGTTAAGCGCTTCGGCCAGGCGGTCGATCCGCGCCGCGATGGTGGCGTCGTCGAGCCCGTGCAGGCGCCCGAAGTACTCCACGTTCTCGCGCGCTGTCAGGCGCTTGTAGATGCCGCGGGCATCCGGCAGCACGCCCAGGCGGCGGCGCACGGCAGGCGGGTCGCGGGCCACGTCGATCCCGTCCACCTCGATCCGCCCCTGGTCGGGAGACATCAGGGTGTAGAGCATCCGCAGGGTGGTGGTCTTGCCGGCGCCGTTGGGCCCCAGCAGGCCGGTGATCTCGCCGTCGCGGGCCTCGAATCCCACGCCCTTCACCGCGTGGACGGGGCCACCCTTGGCCTTGAACGTCTTGTGCAGGTTCTCGAGCAGGATCATCTCAGGGCTCCCATCCGTAGTGGCCGGCGAACGGCGGCGCCGGGCGCAGCCGCTGCAGGCAGGCGTCATCGATCGCATGCGCGTCGGCGGATTCGATGAACTGTGCGAACAGCTTGGGCATGCACCCGGTGGACAGGACGCTGTGCCCCTGCCCGGGCAGCACCAGGTGGCGGCCGTTGGGCAGGTGCTCCACCACCTCATCGCCGTAGCGCGGCGGGGTCACCGGGTCGAATTCGCCGCTGATCGCAAGCACCGGCACCTCGCCCTGGAGCGGCGCACGGAAGTCCCGGCCGCGGGTTCCGCGGGGCCACAGCCCGCACTGTTCCTCCATCGCCGACAGGAAGGCCGTGCCCAGCACCGTGTCCGCGTCGCCGGCGTCCGGATCGAAATCCTGGGCGTCCTCGCTGCAGGTCACCGAGAGGCTCATGCCCATCGCGATCGATTCGCCCAGGTTCCGGTACATCATGCGCGACTGCGCGAGCAGGCTTTCATAACGGCCCTGCCCGGCTTCGTGCAGCAGCAGCGGCAGCACGGATGCCATCGTGGGCTGGTAGGGGTACATGCGCAGGACGCCGGCCAGGTGGCCGAAGCGCGGGACATCCTCGCGCCACTGCCCGTCGACCGGGTCGCGATAGCGCACCGGGGCGATCCCGCCGGCCTCCAGCCTGGCGCGCACCAGGTCGAGCTGTTCGCGCGGATCGCCCAGGTTGGCGGCGCAGGCGCCGTCCTCGCGGCAGCGGGCGAAGTGCACCTCCAGCGCATCTTCCAGGTTGCGGGCGTGGTCCTGGCCGAGCACCAGCGAATTGGGCACCACCGAATCCAGGACCAGGGCGCGGGCATGCTGCGGATGGCTGGCCGCGTATTGCTGCGCGACCCGGGTCCCGTAGGACACCCCGACCAGGTTCACCTGCGGCGCGCCCAGCGCCCGGCGCACCGCCTCCAGGTCGCGGACATGGTCAGCGGTGGTGTAGAAGCGCAGGTCCGCCACCTCTTCCAGCGTGTCCCGGCAGCGCCGGGTGAACTCGCGCGCGGCCGCGGCGGCTTCCTCGCCATCCAGGGTCAGCATCGGATCGTCCACGTCCAGCGGGCAGTGCAGCGGGTTCGAGCCCCCGGTGCCGCGCGCGTCGACCAGGACCACATGGCGGTTGCGGCGCACGTCGGCGAAGGCGCCGTGCAGCTGCGGGTAGGTTTCAAGCGCCGACTGCCCCGGCCCCCCCGCGATCATGAACACCGGGTCGGCCTCGGCCAGGCCGCTGGCGGGCACCAGCGCGATCGCCAGACCGATCTGCCGTCCCTCGGGGGCGTCGGGGTCCTCGGCCACCTGGAGCGTGGCGCACTGCGCCCGCACCGAGGTATTGCCCTGCCCGTCCAGCGAGCAGGGTTCGAAACGGATCCGGCCGTAGTGCAGGATGCCGTCGGCATCGGCGCGCGGGCCGGGCGGCTGCTGTGGCGTCGCATCGCACGCCACAAGCAGGGTGGCCAGCGCGAGCAGCCAGGTCAGCTGGAGCCTGGGTCTCATGGTGTGTCCCCTTCTTCGAACAGGAAAATGGATTCGATCGGTTCCCCGAACTCGCGCGCGATCCGGAAGGCGAGCGGCAGGCTCGGGTCGTACTTGCCGGTCTCGATCGCGTTGATGGTCTGGCGCGATACGTCCAGCTGCTCCCCCAGCCGGGCCTGCGACCAGCCGCGCGCTTCGCGCAGCTCGCGCATGCGGTTCTTCATGCGTAGCGGCGCCGGGCGATGGCGGCGAATGCGCCGTACAGCAGGCAATAGACCGGCAGGATCCAGAGCAGCGCCATGTCCGCGCGCATCGGGATCACGTCGGCCATCACCAGCAGGCCCAGGCTGAAGCTGCCCAGCGTCAGCACCAGGGCCGCCAGCGCGAACGCCTCCAGCAGGATCTTGCGGTCAAGTTCGTCGCTGCCGCGCACGAAGCGCAGCACCGCGCGCGCGGCCGCGGCGACCGGGACCGCCGGGGCCAGCGCAAGCAGGACCCGCAGCGCGGTTGCCTCCACGTGGCGCAGCGCCCAGGTCGAGAGGAACAGGACCACCACGTAGGCGGCCATGGCGGGGACGAACTCGTGCATGTAGCGGCGGGCGACGGGGCGCATGGCGGCATGTGTCAAGTGAGCTTGACATCGATGATGCGCCTCCCCGCCAGCGCTGTCAAGCGACCTTGACAGCGATCTGCACCGGGCGGACCGGCCGGGGCCTACTTGTTGCTGACGTACTTCTCGCGCCGGATCTGCGGCACCGCGAGGCCGAATTCCTTCAGCGCCTCGAAGCAGGCGTCGACCATGTCCGGGTTGCCGCACAGGTAGGCCAGGTCGGTGTCGCCGCTGGGCGCGAGTTCGTCCAGGAACTGCTGCACGTAGCCATGGCGGACATCGGGATGGTCGTGCGCCGAGCCGGGATCCGGCAGCTCACGCGAGAAGCAGGGGATGAAGCGGAACTTCGGGTGGGCTTCGGCGAAGGCGCGGAACTCGTCCCCGTAGAGCAGCTCGGCGGGGCTGCGGGCGCCAAACAGCAGCGCAACGTCGACGCCGCGCTCGCGCATCTGCCGCTCCAGCAGCGGCAGCATGGCCCGGTAAGGGGTGACGCCGGTGCCGGTGGCCACCAGCAGGTAGCGGCGGTTGGCATCGTTGGGCATCAGGCAGAAGCGGCCGAACGGCCCGGCGGCGTTGATGCTCTCGCCCACCTCCAGGCTTTCGAACAGCGCGGTGGCCGCGCCGCCGGGCACGTAGCTCACCGCGATCTCCACCAGGTCATCCGGCCGCGCCGGGCGGTCGCGCACCGAGGCGATCGAATAGCTGCGCCGGGCCGGGGTGCCGTCGGCGAGTTCGAAATGGACCTGGATGAACTGCCCGGGGTTGAAGTCCAGCGCCTGGCCGTCGTCGCGCACCAGCTCCAGGTGGGCGACGGTGGGCGCGATCATCCGCCGGGAAACAAGCTTGAGGGGGAAGTGTCTGGGTGCCAAGGAAACGCAACGCAACGTCGCACGGGTGCCCGTGCACAGCCGCCTATACTAATGGGATTCGCCGTGCGGACCGCGACAAGGACCCCCCATGACCCATCGACCACAGGGCGACGCGCCGGCGCTGTCGGTGCGGGACCTGCGCAAAACCTATGCCGGAGGCGTGCAGGCGCTCAAGGGCGTCTCGCTGGAGGTGGCCCCGGGCGACTTCTACGCGCTGCTCGGGCCCAACGGGGCCGGCAAGAGCACCCTGATCGGGATCATCTCCTCGCTGGTCAACAAGACCTCCGGCGACGTGTCGGTATTCGGCGTGGACCTGGCCCGCGACCGCGGCGCGGCCATGCGCCTGATCGGCCTGGTGCCGCAGGAGATCAACTTCAACCTGTTCGAAAAGCCGATCGACATCCTGGCCAACTACGCCGGTTTCTTCGGCATCCCGCGCAAGGAGGCGCTTGAGCGCGCGGAGGCGGAGCTGCGCGGCGCCCAGCTGTGGGACAAGGCCGAGGTGATGAGCCGGACCCTGTCGGGGGGCATGAAGCGGCGGCTCATGATCGCCCGGGCGATGATGACCCGCCCCAGGCTGCTGATCCTGGACGAGCCGACCGCCGGGGTGGACATCGAGATCCGCCGCGGCATGTGGCGCACCCTGCGCGAGATCAACGCCGCCGGCACCACCATCATCCTCACCACCCATTACCTGGAAGAGGCCGAAAGCCTGTGCCGCAACCTGGCCATCATCGACCATGGCCGCATCGTTGAGCGCGGGCCGATGCGCGAGCTGCTGGCCAAGCTGGACGTGGAGGGCTTCGTGCTCGACATCGACGGCGAGTTGCCGCAGCGGCTGCCGGAGGTCCCGGGGACGGCGATCGCCGCCCGCGACGCCCACACCCTGGAAATCGACATGCCGCGCTCGATGGACCTCAACCGGATCTTCGCCGCGCTTGATGGCGCCGGCATCCGGGTGCGTTCGATGCGCACCAAGTCCAACCGGCTCGAGGAGCTGTTCGTGCGCATGACCGGCGAGGGCGCCGCGGAAACGGACTCCGGCAGCGGGGAGCAGGCGGCATGAGCGCGGCGGTGGAAGGTACCCTGCGGTTCAACCTGGTGGCGCTGGGCACGGTGGCCCGGCGCGAGGTGATGCGGATCCTGCGGATCTGGAGCCAGACCCTGGTGCCGCCGGCGATCACCATGACCCTCTACTTCCTGATCTTCGGCGGCCTGATCGGCAGCCGCATCGGGACCATGGACGGCATCAGCTACATGGACTTCATCGTCCCCGGGCTGGTGATGATGAGCGTGATCCAGAACAGCTACGGCAACATCTCCTCGAGCTTCTTCGGCGCCAAGTTCGGGCGCCACGTGGAGGAGCTGCTGGTGAGCCCGATGCCGCCGTGGGTGATCCTGGGCGGCTACGTGGCCGGTGCGGTGGCGCGCGGGCTGATGGTGGGCGTGATCGTGATGTGCATCGCGATGCTGTTCACCACCGTGCGCATCCCGCATCCGTGGATCACCCTGTCGACGGTGCTGCTGGGTTCGACGATCTTCTCCCTGGCCGGCTTCGTCAACGCGGTGTTCGCAAAGAAGTTCGACGACGTGGCGATCGTGCCGATCTTCATCCTCACCCCGCTGACCTACCTGGGCGGTGTGTTCTATTCGGTCACCCTGCTGCCTGGCTGGGCCGAGAAGCTCACCTACGCCAATCCCATCTTCTACATGGTCAACGCCTTCCGCTATGGCCTGCTGGGCCAGGGCGACGTGCCGCTGTGGGTGGCCTATGCGCTGATGATCGGTTTCGTCGCGGTGCTTGGCGCGATCGGGCTGGGCCTGCTGCGGCGGGGTGTGGGCCTGCGCAGCTGACCTGTCGCGGCCTGTGCCGCACCGGCTTTGCGAGGGCCGTCGCATTCCGCGTCCCCGGCCGCGTGCAGGTGCCCCCGCGCCGGTATGCTTGCGCCGACGCAGACGGGAGGGGAGTCCCATGTCAGCTTGTGCACGGCCGCGGCTGCGGCTGGTCCCGCTCGCCGCGGTGCTGGCGCTTACGCTGAGCGCCTGTGACGGCGGCGACGCCCCGGGGGAAGATGCGATGCGGGTGCCCGCTGCGCCGCAGCCGGCGCCGACGCCCGAGCCGCCCAGCGACGAAATGCCCGCCGAAGGCCTGGAGGCGGACGGCCGCATGGCGCCATGGGCGGTGGCGGTGCAGGTGGGCGCCACCATGCACGCGCTCAGTGAAGCCTGTGGCCAGCGCGATGCCGCCAGCCTGCGCCAGATGCAGGCCACCCAGCGCGCGGAAATGGTGGCCGCCGGGATCGACGGCGGGCGCGTTGACGCCGTGTGGGACTGGGCGCGCCGGCACGCCGTCGCCAGGATCGACGAGCAGCCGCAGGAGGAGCTGGAAAAAGGCTGCGCGCGGCTGATCGAGATGGAGGAAGAGGCCGCGCGGATGGGCGAGGTGATGCAGCAGATGGCGCTGCCGCCCTCCTGAGCGCAGCCGGCTCAGCCCTCCGGCAGGCGGAAGAACGCCCGCGCCGTGGCGGTGGTGGCCGCCGCCACCGCCGCGGCGGCCTCGCCCCGGTCGCGCGCCAGCTCCTGGACGATGTGCGGGAGGTACATCGGCTCGTTGCGGCGATCCTTTGGCCGCGGCTGCAGGGTGCGCGGCAGCAGGTAGGGCGAATCGGTCTCCACCATCAGGCGGTTGGCCGGGATGTTGTGGACGATTTCGCGCAGATGGGCGCCGCGGCGCTCGTCGCACAGCCATCCGGTGATGCCGATGTGCCAGTCCTGGTCGAGGTAGTCGAACAGCTCTTCGCGGGTGCCGGTGAAGCAGTGCACCACCGCCGGACCCAGCCGGCCTTCGAACTGCCTCATCACCGCCATGAAGTCCGCGTGCGCGTCGCGCTGGTGCAGGAACAGCGGCTTGCCGTTCTCCGCGGCGATCTCCAGCTGGCGCTCAAACGCGCGCCGTTGGGCCGGCCGCGGCGAGAAATCGCGGAAGTAGTCCAGGCCGGTCTCGCCCACCGCCACCACTTCCGGATGCGCATGCAGGGCGCGGATCTCGGCATCGCATTCGGCGGTGTATTGGGTCGCATGGTGGGGATGCACGCCTGCGGTCGCCCAGAGCACGCCCGGATGCGCGCGCGCCAGCTCCAGCGCCCTGGGCGAGTGCTCGCGGCAGGCGCCGGTGACGATCATCCCCGCCACGCCGGCGTCGCGCGCGCGCTGCATCACCTGGTCGCGGTCGTGGTCGAAGCTGTCGTGGGTGAGGTTGACGCCGATGTCGATCAGTTGCATGTGCGTATTGTAGGCCGCGGCCTATCCTTGCCGCGGTGAGCAACCCCGCCTTCCCGATCGATCCTTTGCTGCCGGACATCGCCCGGAGCCTCGCCGTGCATCCGCGACTGGTGCTTGAGGCGCCGCCGGGCGCAGGCAAGACCACGCGCGTGCCGCCGGCCCTGCTGGACGCCGGATGGCTGGACGGTGGCCGGATCGTGATGCTGGAGCCGCGGCGCGTGGCCGCGCGCGCGGCGGCAGGCTTCATGGCGTCGCAGCTCGGCGAGCCGGTGGGCGAAACCATCGGCTACCGCATCCGCTTCGAGAACCGGACTTCGGCCCGCACCCGCATCGAGGTGGTCACCGAAGGGATCCTCACGCGCATGATCCAGGACGATCCGCTGCTGGAGGGCGTCGGCGCGCTGCTGTTCGACGAATTCCACGAGCGCCACCTGGCCGGTGACCTGGGCCTGGCGCTGGCGCTGGACGTGCAGGCGGGCCTGCGCGAAGACCTGCGCATCGTGGTGATGTCGGCGACCCTGGACGGCGAGGGCCTGGCGCGGTTCCTGGATGCGCCGCGGCTGTCGAGCCAGGGGCGGGCATTCCCCGTGGAGATTGCCCACTTCCCGGCCCGGCGCGACGAGACGCTGGAACGGCAGGCCGTGCGCGCCGTCAGGCAGGCGCTGGACCGGCACCCGCGCGACGTGCTGGTCTTCCTCCCGGGCCGGCGCGAGATCACCCGGGTGCAGGCGGCGCTGGAAGCCGAAGCCACCGGCGCAACGGTGCTGGCGCTGCACGGCGACCTCCCGGTCGAGCGCCAGGCGCAGGTGCTGAGGCCGGCGCCCGACGGCACGCGCCGGGTGGTGCTGGCCACCAACGTGGCCGAATCCAGCGTCACCCTGCCCGGCGTGCGCGTGGTGGTGGACTCCGGCTTGGCCCGCGAACCGCGGTTCGATCCGGGCAGCGGCTTTTCGCGCCTGGACACCGTCATGATCACCCAGGCATCGGCCGACCAGCGCGCCGGCCGCGCCGGCCGGGTCGCGTCCGGATGGGCCTACCGGCTGTGGCCGCAGTCGCAGCGCCTGGAACCACAGCGGCGGCCGGAAATCGCCCACGCCGGCCTGGCCGGCCTGGCCCTGGAGCTGGCGGCCTGGGGCAGCGACGAGCTGCGCTTCGTTGATCCGCCGCCGCCCGGGGCGATGGGCGCGGCACGTGACCTGCTGCGGCGCCTTGGGGCGCTCGACGAGGCAGACCGCATCACACCGGACGGGCGCAGGATGCTGGCCCTGGGCACCGACCCGCGGCTGGCGGCAATGCTGCTTGCGGCACGCCCTGCAGCCGCGCTGGCGTGCGACCTGGTGGCTCTGCTGGAAGCGCGTGACCCGCTGCCCGGCCACGGCGATGCCCTGGCTGCGCGCTGGCAGGCGCTGGCCGCGTTCCGGGCCGGGCGCGCCGTGGCCGGCGCCAACCGGGCTGCCCTGGCCGCAATCGATGCCGCCGCCGGGCGCTGGCGCAAGCGGCTGCAGATTGCCGCCACGCCCCCCGGCCATGTCCCCGCCCACGCGCTGGGTGACGTGCTGGCCCACGCCTTCCCCGACCGCATCGCGCGCCAGCACCCTGCCGATCCGCTGCGCTACCAGCTGGCCAACGGCCGGATGGCGAGGCTGGCCGAGGGCAGCGCGCTGTTCGGCGAGCCGTGGCTGGTGGCGAGCGGACTGCGCTTCGATCCGCGCCATGCCCTGGTCCTCCAGGCCGCCCCGGTGGACGAGGCGCAGCTGCGCCGCGCGTTCCCAGGGCGTTTTGTCGAGCGCGACCAGGTGCGCTGGGACGACGCCCGCGGCGCCCTGGTTTCCGACCGCGTGCGCGCCTTCGATGCCATCGTCCTGGACAGCCGGCCCGGCGGCCCGATCGATCCGGGCCGGGCCGCGCAGGCGCTGGTGGAAGCGGTCCGCGCGCGGGGGCTCGAGACGCTGCCGTGGAGCCCGGAGCTGCGGCAATGGCGCGAGCGCGTGCGCTGCCTGCGCGAATGGATGCCGGAGCTGGGCCTGCCGGACCTGTCGGACGAGGCGCTGCTGGCCGACCTCGACGAATGGCTGGGCCCGGCCTTTGCCGGCAAGACCCGCCTTGACGCACTGGCGTCCGCGGACCTTTCGGGCGCACTGCGGGCCCTGCTCGACTGGCCCCTGGCCCGTCGCCTGGATGAGCTGGCCCCCGGACGCATCCAGGTCCCGTCGGGCCAGCAGCGGCGGATCAGCTATGCCTTCGGCCAGGAGCCGGTGCTGGCGGTGAAGCTGCAGGAGCTGTTCGGCCTGGCCGAGACCCCGCGCATCGCCGATGGCCGCGTGCCCCTCACCCTGCACCTGCTGTCCCCGGCCGGCCGGCCGCTGCAGGTCACCCGCGACCTGCGCGGGTTCTGGGAGCGGACCTGGCCCGAGGTACGCAGGGAGATGAAGGGCCGCTACCCGAAACACCCCTGGCCCGAAGACCCGTGGTCGGCGCAGCCCACCCACCGCGCCCGGCCGCGGAACTGATCCCGATCACGCGTCTGCTACGCACGCTGCCGGATACTCCACGCCACGCGGGCCATGCCCGCAGGACCACTCCCAAGGAACCGCCCATGAACAGATTCGACTCCCTCCAGGACCGCGCCTCGCAGCTGGCCGGACACATCGGCCACGGCATCCGCCACGTGCCCAACCACGCCCAGAAATGGTTCAAGGCCGGCATGGCCGTGGGCGCCGCGCGCGCGGGCGGCCGCGCCGTGGTCCGCTCCACCAAGCGCCATCCGGTGATCACCGCCACCAGCGCGGCGGCGCTCATGGCGGTGGCCGCGGGCCTGGTGGTGTATGCGTACCGGCGGCGGCGCGAAGCCAACGGCCACGCCATCGAAGGCACGGCGCGCCGCGAGCCCAGGGCGCCGCGGGCAGACCGCCGGCGCGAGCCGGTCGCCGCGCACGGGGGCGATGAAGGAGCCTGATCGCGGGCGTCCCACCGATCCCGCGACGCGCGATCAGTCGCGCGGGGCCGGCAGTTCGACGATGAAGCGGGCCCCGCCGCCTTCGCGGTCCTCGTACCAGAGCTGGCCCCCGGCATCGGCGATGATCTGGCGGGCCAGGCTCAGGCCCAGCCCGCTGGAAACGTCGTCGGCTTCGCCGCCGGCGTGCAGGCGGGTGAACGGCTGGAACAGCTGGCGCTGCCGCGCCGGCGGGATCCCCGGCCCGCGGTCCTCGGCCAGCAGCTGGACGTAGCCCGGGGCGCCGAGGCGGCAGCTGAGCTCCAGGTCGCTGTCCGGGGCGTACTTGAGCGCGTTGCTGACCAGGTTCTCGACCACCTGCCGCAGCACGACCGGATCGATCAGCGCCCTGGCATCGGGCGGAGCCTGCAGTTTCAGCTGCACGCCGCGGGCCTCGAACTGCAGCCCGTAGCGGTGCTCAAGGACGCGCAGCACATCGGCGACCACCGCCACCGCATCGGTGCTGCGGCGGCGCGCCGCGCGCTGGGTCTCCAGGTACAGGCGGATGTACCCGATCGCGTCGCTGGCGCTGTCGTGAATGGTTTCCAGATAGCGCGGGATGCGGTGCTCCGGCACCCCGTCGTTGCGCAGGATGTCCACGGCGAACAGCACGCTGCCCAGCGGGTTCTTGAGGTCATGTGCCACCAGGTTGACCAGCTCCTGGCGCTCGCGGGCCACCCGTTCCAGGCGGTCGCGGGTGAGCTTCAGGCCCAGGTGGGCGTTCACGCGGGCCAGCAGCTCCTCGGGCAGGAAGGGCTTGGTGACGTAGTCCACCGCGCCGGCGTCGAACGCGCGCAGCAGCTGCTCGCGATCGCGGGCGGCGGTCAGGCACACCACCGGCAGCTGCATCAGGGCTTCCTCGCGCTTGATCTGCGCCAGCACCTCGAAGCCGTCCATGTCCGGCATCATCACGTCGAGCAGGATCAGGTCCGGCAGTTCGCGCGCCGCGATCTCCAGGGCCTCGTGGCCGTTGGAGGCGGGCAGCACCTCATGGCCATTGCGCGAGAGCAGCGCGCCAACGACCCGCAGGTTGCCGGGCTGGTCGTCAACCACGAGGATCCGGCCGGGAGGAGTGCCGCCCTTCAACATCCCATCATGTGCGTGAACAGGAGGAGTTCGAAGTTAGCAGAAAAGCGGCGCGGCGGATCGGCCCGCGAACAGCCACGGGCGCCGGCTTGCGGGCGATGTGAACGGTTCAGTCGTCAACCGGCGGATCGCTGTCCAGCGGGACCGCCTGGCGGGTGGTCGTCGGCTCCTCCCGATAGGGTCCTTCCTCGCTGCCGGTGGCCGGAACCGGGGTCGGATCACCTTCCAGCCGCGGCAGCGGATGGTCGGGCGGAGGAATCTGCGGCGGTGATTCCTCCTCCGGGTCCTCTTTCGACTCGGGGTGTACGCGGTGGTAGTCGTCCACCTGCGGGTCGACCCGCGCCTCGGTATCGGTGATGGCCTCCAGGTGACCATCGGCCGGGGCGTCGGTGCGGGTGTCGGCCGGAACCGTGTCCACGTCGGGTTCGACGGTGCACGCGGCCAGTGCCAGCGCCAGCGCGGCCGGGGCTGCGGCAATCAAGCGGGTAGCGATCATATCGGGGTCTCCTGTCTCAACCGCAGCGGAAGCCGGTGATCACGCCGGCATGGTCGATGTCGATGTTCAGCCGCCCGGCGCGGTATTCCATGGTCACGGCCTGGTCCGGGTGCAGGGTCCGCGCCATCCCGGCGCCGGCGGCAACCCGCGCCCGTTCGATGATTTCGTCACTGGCCTGCTGCCCGACCAGCGATTGCGCAGCCGCGGCATCGCAGGGGTCGTCGTCCAGGCCGCCGGGGCCGGACGCTGCGGGAGGTTGCGCGGGCGCTGGCAGGGATTCCTGCACTCCACCGGCCTGCGCCAGCCCCCCATCCTGGTCCGGAAGGGGCTGCTGCTGCGCACAGGCAGCGAGCATCGCCAGCACGGCGGCGGGCAGGAGCATCGAGCGGACCACGGCGACTCCATGGACTGGGCATGGCCGCCAGCCTGCACCGGAAGATGTTGGCGCTGCGTCAAGCCCGGTCCGCCCGACTGAACCGGATCGCACCGGCGCAGTTGCATGCGCCGCCTCCACGCCCCTGCCACGAAGCTCCCGGCGATGGCTGCCAGCTCCGACCCCAGCAGTGACGACGACGCCCCGTGCCGCGGCCATGCCGCGCGCGCCGGCCTGCTGTATGGGAGCGATGCCGGGCCCGGCATCAGCCGGGTGCGGCGAGGCAACGGATTCAGCTATCGCCTGCCGGACGGGAGCCGGGTGGAAGACCGCGAGGTGCTCGCGCGCATCCGCGCGCTGGCCATCCCCCCGGCCTGGACCGGGGTGTGGATCTGCCCGCATGAGCGCGGCCACCTGCAGGCGACCGGGCGTGACGCCAGGGGCCGCAAGCAGTATCGCTACCACCCCGGCTGGCAGCGCGTACGCGGGGAGGTCCGGTTCACGCGGCTGGCGGATTTCGGCGATGCCCTGCCCCGCCTGCGCCGGCGCCTGCGCCGCGACCTGGGCCGCCGCGGCCTGCCGCGTGACAAGGTGCTGGCGATTGCCGTCTCGCTGATGATGGACACGCTGGTGCGGGTGGGCAACGACGCGTACGCCCGTGACAATGGTTCCTACGGCCTGACCACGCTGCGGGACCGGCATCTGCGGGTGCTGCGGCCGGGTCGCGCGCGGCTGCGCTTCCGCGGCAAGGGCGGCCAGATGCAGGAAGTCCTGGTCGACGACCCGCGCCTGGCGCGGCTGGTGAAGGCATGCCAGGAACTGCCGGGCCAGCAGCTGTTCCAGTACCGCGACGCCGGCGGCAGGGTGCGGCCGCTGGGTTCGGGCGACGTCAATGCCTACCTGCGACGGGCTACCGGCGCCGACTTCACCGCCAAGGATATCCGCACATGGGGCGCCACCCTGCTGGCCTTCCGCCGCCTGGCGGCCACGCCGCTGCCCGAGCCCGCGGCCGGACGCCAGGCGCCGTCCGCCCGCGCCCTGGCGCAGGTGTGCAACGAGGTGGCGTGCGAAGTGGCTGCGGCCCTGGGCAATACGCCGGCGGTATGCCGCAAGGCCTATATCGATCCGCGGGTCTTCGAGGCATGGGAGGCGGGCCGCCTGGGCAGGGCCGCGGCGCGTGCGCGCGGGCCGCGCCAGTGGGAACGGGCCGCCTGCCGCTTCCTGCGCCGCGCGCAGTGGCCCGCGGTCGCCGGCGGCGGATGACCGGGACGCGCAGCAAGCCGCGCGGCCTCGCGTTACAATACGCCCGGGGATCCGGGATACAGATGGAATCATGCGTTTACGTGTCGTATTCGGCCTTGTCCTGCTGGCACTGGCGTGCGCCGCCCCCGCCCAGCAGCTGCCCAGGCCGGCAGAGTTCTATTTCGATGAAGACGAGCGCATCGCCCGCCCGCTGGTGGCGGTCGAGGGCGACGACGAGGCGGCCCAGGAGCAGCTGCTGCGCATGATCCAGCGCAACGACCGCAACCGCCACACCGCCCAGGCGCAGCTGGCGCGCATCGCCATGGAGCAGGGGCGGCCGGAGCTCGGGCGTGGCCTGTATGGACAGCTGCTGGAAGAAATGGGCCGGGGCCGCAGCTCGCTGCGCGATTCGGTGCACTGGAACTTCGGCTGGGACCTGTACCGCGCCGGTGACGCCGCCGGCGCGCTGGAACAATGGCTGGCCGCCTACTCCGACCGCCCGCAGCGGCCGGAATGGGTACCGCCCACCTTTGCCCTCGCGCTGTGGCGGCTCGATCGTCCCCGGGAAGCGACCGAGTGGTACGCCGCGGCGGTCAGGACCTGGCCGCAGCGCTGGTCCAAGCCCGACCTGGAGGTGCTGCTGCCGGACTGGAGCGACCGCGACCGCGCGGCGCTGGCCGAGGTGCATGCCGCCTGGGTCGAGGATCCGCCCGCCTGGCCCTAGCGCTCAGGGGTCGACCGCTGCTTCCAGCGGGACGTTGTGCCCGCGCAGCCAGGCGATGATTGCCTGGCGGTGGGCGCGGGTCTCATCGTTGATCACGTTGTCGGGCACGCCGAAGTAATAGGCTTGGAACGTCGCATCCTGGGCGTTCTTCGCCAACGGATCGGCGCCGGCTTCCAGCAGCGCGCGCACGTGGGTGCCGGCGTTGACCATCGCCGCCCGGTGCAGCGCGGTGTTGCCGGTGCGGTCGGCCGCATTGGGGTCGGCGCCGGCTTCCAGCAGCAGCTGGAACTGGCGCGTGGTGCGCATCCCGACCGCCTTGGCCAGCGGCCGCTCGCCGGTGACGGCGTGGGCTACGTTGGGGTCTCCGCCGTGGGCGAGCAGCAACTCCAGGAATCCCGGGTCATCGGCGATGGCCGCGGTATGCAGCGCGGTAGCGCCGCTGTAGCCGTGCAGGTTGGGGTCGGCGCCGCCGGCCAGCAGCGCCTCCAGCCCGTCGCGGCTACCGGAAATGATGGCGTGCTGGAGCAGGTTCAGTCCGTCTTCGCCCCGGGCGTCGGGATCGGCGCCCTGCTGGAGCTGCGAGCGGACCAAGGCGGCGTCGCCCCGGGCCGCGGCATCGGCAAGCTGCGCGCTGCGCGCGTCGGTGAATGCGGAATTGGTCATTTGGGCCTTCTGGCAGGCGGGGCCGGACAGGACGGCCATCAGCAGCAGGAGTGGGAGGCCGGGCGGGTGCATCGTGGGCTTAATCCTGCCGCGCGTGCATCGCCTTGTCACCCGGCGCCAGCAATCGGTGCCGGGTCACCAGTTCCACGGCATCTTGCTGTTGATCCATGACGCGCCGCCGGAGATGGCATCGGTGGTGGTGTCCCAGGCGGTCTTGGCCCCGTCCACCGCGCCGTTCCACACGCTGGTAGCCGCATCGGTCGTGGCGTCCCAGGCGGAACCGGCGACTTCCTTCGTGGCGTCCCAGGCCGAGCCGGCGATCTCCCTGGTCGTGTCCCAGGTGACGCTGACGGTATCGACCAGCGTGTTCCAGCCGGTTTCCGCGGCCTGGAGCGCGTAGTCGACGCCGGTGCCGATGGCGTCGACCACGTAGCCGGCGCCATCGACCGCGGCGTTGACGTTCGCCACGAAGCCGTCCACCGCCCACTGGGCGGCGTCGCCGGAGACGTCCGCCAGGGTCTCGAAGGTATCGCCGAGACCGTCGGCGGCCCATTCGAACGCCGTGCCGCCGCCCTCGACCAGGGCGCCGGCGACATTCCCGGAGAACTCGACCACGGCGCCCGCCGCGGTGCCGATGCCGAGCGGGCCGCGGCCATTCAGGCCGTCCGCCCACTCGCCGGCCTGCTGGCGCACGCCGTCGGCGAACTCGCCGGCGTAGCCGCTGACGGTGTCGCCGACCGAGTTGGCGAAGCCCTCGACCAGGTCGCCGAAGATCATGAACCCGCCTTCGACGTAGTTGCCGTCGGCGAACTGCTCGCGGATCACTTCGCGAACGTCGCCGACGACGTTGGAGACGTTGCGCTGGTAGTCATCCTGGACCGACTGCGGCACCAGCCCGTTGAGCTGCTGGCCCAGCGTCGGATCCGGGTTGCTCCAGCCCTCCTGCCACGGCTGCTGCTGGAGCATGGTGTCGACCATGAACTGCTGGTCGTGGCTGATGATCGCGCGCACCAGCTTTTCCACGCCCGGGGCGTTGGCCAGCTCCGGGGTCACCCAGTCGGGCATGGACGGGTGCTCGAGCGCGCGCTCGATCATGCCCGCGTCCAGCTCGCCCTCGGGCTTGAGCACGATCGGGTGGCCGAGCGCGTCGGGCAGCAGCAGCGAGATGCCGGGGATGTCCTGCTGGGCCTGGGTCAGCGCGTCCTCGTACAGCGAATAGCGCCGGATCAGGCCGTCGGCGGCCACGTCCCGCGCCGTGCCCATGTCCAGGCCCAGGCGGTCCATGGTGTCCGGATGGATGCCGGAGGCGTCGAAGGTGACCGCCGGGATGCCGGTGACCAGCGAACCGACCGTCGCCAGGCCGCCGCCCTGTGAATGCCCGGTGATGGCCAGGTTGCCCGGTGACGGGCCATCGCCGAGCGCGGTCTTGAACTCCTGCGCGACCATTGGCGCGAGCACCTCGAACTCGCCGCTGGTGGTCGCCTGGCCCGCGCCCTGCTCGAAGTTGGTGATCCAGTCCTCCACGCCGTCCGCGGTGCCGCGGTAGGCGAGCACGTAGTTGCCCTCGCCGTCGGTGAAGACGGTGGCGCTGAACTGGCTGTCCGGGACGTCCAGGCGCACCTCCGGATCCCAGCCGTGCTCGGCGATGAGGTCGTCGTGGGAGACCTCGGTCCAGCCGCACAGGTCCACTTCCGCGCCGTAGGCGGCGTGCGACATGCGCATGAAGTCCACATCCAGCTCGCGCGCCTGCTGGCCCTGCACGTATTGGCTGAAGCCGTCGGGGCCGTAGTTCGCCGCGGGGCCGCAGCTGCCGGCCGAACCGGCCTGCAGCGCCTGCGGCGCGACCTGGGGATGCCAGGCCGGTTCGGGCCGGTAGGAATGCAGCAGGGTGGATACCGGCTGCTGCTGCGTCGGCGCGGCCTGCTGCGGAAGCTGCGACAGGGCCTGGCGCGCAATGGTGCGGGCGATGTCGATGGCGTTGGACAGCGGGTTGATAGCGCTCATGCCGGCATTCCACGCGCGGAGGATGGCCCAGTGTTGGCAGCTGCGCGCGGGCGCTTCAAGCCGGGGCAAACCCTAGGTCGGCGCGCGGCGTTATCGTGTGCGCTGGTCATTCACTGGATCCGCCGATGCCCCGCCTGCTCGCCCTTGTGCTGGCCGCGGCCGTTGTTCCGGCCGCATTCGCCGCCGACCGCATCACCGGCGAGCCCTTCGCCACCCGCAGCGAGGTGCACGCGCCGCATGCGATGGCGGCCACCTCGCACCCGCTCGCCACCCAGGTGGCGCTGGACGTGATGAAGGCCGGCGGTACGGCGGTGGACGCGGCGATCGCCGCCAACGCCGCGCTGGGCCTGATGGAACCCACCGGCAACGGCATCGGCGGCGACCTGTTCGCCATCGTCTGGGATCCCGCCACGCGCCGGCTGCACGGATACAACGGCTCCGGGCGCTCGCCGCAGGGGCTGGCCATCGAGGAGTTCCGCCGCCGCGGGCTGGACGCGATCCCCGCGCGCGGCCCGCTGCCGGTGAGCGTGCCCGGCGCGGTGGACGGCTGGTTCGCCCTGCACGGCCGCTTCGGCCGCCTGCCCATGGCCGAGCTGCTGGCGCCGACGATCCGCTATGCGCGCCAGGGCCATCCGGTCCACGAGGTCATCGCCCACTACTGGGCGCGTTCGGTGCCGGTGCTGTCGGAATGGCCGGGCTTCGTGGAGCAGTTCACCATCGATGGCCGCGCGCCGGCCAAGGGCGAGACCTGGCGCAACCCCAACCTCGCCGACACCCTGGAAAAGATCGCCGAAGGGGGCCGTGATGCGTTCTACAAGGGAGAAATCGCGCGCACCATCGACGCGTACTTCCGCGAGCACGGCGGCTTCCTGCGCTATGAAGACCTGGCCGCGCACGAGGGCAACTGGGTGGATCCGGTTTCCACCAGCTACCGCGGTTACGAGCTGTGGGAGCTGCCACCCAGCGGCCAGGGCATTGCCGCGCTGCAGATCCTCAACCTGCTCGAGCCCTACGACCTGGGTGCGTACGGCTTTGGCAGCCCGGAGCACGTGCACCTGTTCGTGGAGGCCAAGAAGCTGGCGTTCGCCGACCGTGCGCGCTGGTACGCCGATCCGGATTTCCACCCGGTGCCGGTGGAACGGCTGATTTCCAAGGAATACGCGGCCGAGCGCGGCGCGCTGATCTCGATGTACCGGGCCGCGCGCCAGGTCCAGCCCGGGACCCCGCGCCAGCTCGACGAGGGCGACACCATCTACCTCACCACCGCCGATGCCGACGGCATGATGGTGTCGCTGATCCAGTCCAACTACCGCGGCATGGGCAGCGGCATGGCCCCGCCCGGGCTGGGCTTCATCCTGCAGAACCGCGGCGAGCAGTTCGTGCTTGGCGACCCGGACCATCCCAACGCCTACGCGCCCGGCAAGCGGCCGTTCCACACCATCATCCCTGCCTTCGTGACGAAGGACGGCGAGCCCTGGCTGTCCTATGGCGTGATGGGCGGGGCCATGCAGCCGCAGGGCCACGTGCAGATCCTGATCAACATGATCGATTTCGGCATGAACCTGCAGGAGGCCGGCGATGCGCCGCGCATCCATCACGACGGCTCGGCCGAGCCGGTGGGCGACAACGCGCCCATGGCCGACGGCGGCCGGATCGAACTGGAGTCCGGGTTTCCATACGAAACGGTGCGGGAGCTGATGCGGCGCGGCCATCGCGTGCAGTTCGCAGATGGTCCGTACGGCGGATACCAGGCGATCCAGGCCAACCCCCACGGCGGCTGGATCGGCGCCAGCGAGTCGCGCAAGGACGGACAGGCGGCGGGCTATTGACGGCTTGGCGGGTGCCCGCCGGAATGCGGAGGCCTGCCGCCCCGGGGTTGCGGCGCTGCACCGGTTCCGTTCAGATCGGCGGGGCCTTGCGTCCCGTATCGTGGATTCGACACAGGAGGTTGCACCGATGATGTTCCGATTGGCCCTGCTTGCCGCCGCTGCCCTCTCCACGCTGGCGCCGGCGCTTCGTGCCCAGGAACCCGCCGCGCAGGCGGAGCAGGCCCGGGCCGTGGCCGCCGAACGGGTGGCGCGCAACTACCACGAGCGGGTGGCCAGCCAGATCGCCGCCAGCGGACAGGCGCGTGACCTGGCCCTGGCTGCGGTGCTGCGCCGGATCGCTATCGACGGGCCCGACGGGCCGGCCGCAGGCGATGCCGATGTGCGCGCCTGGCGCGCGGCCGCCGCCGCGCAGGCCGGCGACGACGTGCTTGCCAATGCGCTGCTGATGATGGGCGCGGAAGGTGACGCCGACCCGGTTGTCCGCCAGGCCGCACAGCGCTGGGCCCGCGCCGAGCCGGACAACATCGGGCCGCGGCTGTTCCTCGAGGACGGCGTGGAGAGCATGCTGGCCGATGCGCGCGCGTTCTCCCGCTTCGACCTGCACATGTACGACCAGGTGCGCTGGATCCAGTCGCGGCTGGTGGCCCATCCGCCCACCGCCAACGAGCGCGCGGCCATGTTTGCCGACGGGGAAGTGCCGGTGGCGGAGTACGCGGCGATCAACGGCATGGCGATGTGGGCGGCGGTGGCGATCCCGTTCCTGCCGGACCTGGCCGAGGCCTGCGACGGAGCGGCGCTGCGCGCCACCGCCTCGCGGCGCGCGGACTGCGACTACCTGGCGCGGGTGCTGGTGGGCGCGTCCGACTCCAGCCTGGGCCGGATGCTCGGCATCGACCTGCTCACGCGCATGGCGTCCAACGCCTCCGAGCGCGCCGAGGCCCAGGCGCTGCGGCGGCGGATGGACTGGCAGATGCTGGAATGGGGCCGGATCAGCGCCGCGCAGCCGCGCGAGGGCGCCCCGCAGTTCGTCCGGCTGCTGGCCGATCCGCAGATCCGCACCGAGCACGATCTGGTGGAGCGCATCCTGGCCGAAGCCGGCGTCCCGCTCGACCCCCCGGCCGGCTGGCAGCCCCCGCGCAGCTGAGTTCCCGGCCTGCAGCCTGCGCCGGCGCCCGGTCATGGCCGGGCCCGCATTGTCCGTGGGGAGGGAATGCCTCTATTCGTGCCGGAGCGCGGCGATCGGGTCGAGCTGGGCGGCCTGGCGCGCCGGGTAGACGCCGAAGGCCAGGCCGACCAGCGCGCAGAACGCGGCCGAGAGCAGGACCGGGATCGGCGCCCACGCCACCTGCCAGCCGGCGAAGGCCGCGATCAGGTAGGCCAGCACGGCGCCGAACACCAGGCCAAGCAGTGCGCCGGTGACGCAGATCACCGTGGCCTCGCGCAGGAACTGGGCGATCACGTCGCGCCGGCGCGCGCCCAGCGCCCGCAGCAGGCCGATCTCGCGCCGGCGCTCGAGCACGTTGGCGAGCATGATGTTCATGATGCCGATGCCGCCCACCACCAGGCTGATCACCGCGATCGCGCCCATCACCACCTGGAAGATGCGCTGGGTCTGCTGGTGCTGCTGGAACAGCTGCTGCGGCACCACCAGCTGGTAGTCGGCGATGCCGGCGTGGCGGCGGTCGAGCACCGCCGCCAGCACGCCGGCGCCGGCGGCCAAGCCGGCCGGGTCCTGCAGCCGCAGCAGGAACCGGTCGATCTCGTCCTCCTGGGGCTGGAAGCGCAGCCGCGCCCGCGCGCTGGCCAGCGGCAGGTATACCCGGTTGCTCTCGCCGCCCAGCTGCACCCCTTCGAAGCTGTCCTTGCCAAGGTCGCGGTCGGCCAGCACGCCCACGACTTCGAGCCAGACGTGGTTGACCTTCACCAGCCCGCCCAGTGCGTTGCCATCCGGGAACAGGTCGGCAGCGGCCTGGTGGCCCAGCACCGCAACCGCGGCCAGCGCGTCCTCGTCGGCTGCCTCCAGTGCGCGGCCGGCCGCGACCGGCAGCGAAGACAGGTCGAACCAGCCGGCGCTCACCCCGCTGGCCTGGGCGTCGCTGCTGCCGTGGTCGCTGAACACCGAATGGGTGCGGACGCGCTTCTCCGCCGCCCAGCGTTCGGCACCGGGCACCACGGCCAGCGCCGCGTCGGCGTCGGCCACGGTCAGGCCCAGGCTGCGCTGGCGGGTTTCCTTCAGCGTGGCCTCATCCTGCTGGCGTGCTTCGGCGATCAGGTTGTGCAGGCCCAGGCCTTCCACCAGCCGCAGCGCCTCGCGGCGGCTGCCTTCGCCCACCGCCTGCATGGCCACGATCGCGCCGACGCCGAAGATCAGGCCGAGCAGGGTCAGCAGGGTGCGCAGGCGCCGCCGCCACAGTTCTTCGACCGCCTCGCGCCAGATCGTCGGCAGCCGGGACATCAGCGCGTTCATGGCCCCTGCTCCGTGGCAGGGGCGGTGGACTGCGCGGCAGCATCGCCGGCCGCTGGCGTGAGCAGCTCCGCGGCGTCGCCGCCCGGGCCCAGCAGCACCACTTCGCCGGGTTCCAGGCCCGACAGCACCTGGGAACGGGCGGTGCCGCGCATGCCCAGTTGCACCTCGCGCTCTTCGAAGCCCCGGCCCCTGCGCACCTGCACGAAGCTGCGGCCATCGCGCTGCTGCACCGCCACGTTGGCCACGCTCAGCGCGGGCTCGCGCAGGAGGAACACGCGGGCGGCGAACTTCTGGCCCGGTACCAGCCCGAACTGGGTGATCCGCTCAGACGGCACCGGCGCGCGCATCGAGATGTAGCGCACCGGGTTCTGCCGGTTCTTGGTGGTTGCCGCACTGGCCACCCAGCCCAGTTCGCTGGTGATGACCTGGTCCGGGTGGCCTACCGGATGCAGCTCCACCGCCATCCCGGCGCTCACGCCCTGCGCCTCGATCTGCGGCAGGTCGATCTCCACTTCCATGGCCGAGGTATCGGGCAGGCTGCCGAACTCCGAGCCGGCGAACAGGTTGGCACCCACGGCCGGCTTTTCACCCGACCAGTTGGCCGTCAGCAGCAGTACCCCGTCATTGGGCGCGCGCAGTTCCAGCGCGTCCAGGTCGTCCTGGCGGGATCTGGCGTTGACCTCATGGGTTGCGCGCTGGGCATCGAGCACCGCCAGCTCGGCCCCGCCGCGGGTGCCCGACTGGCCGCGCTGCCATTCCAGAACGTCCTGGCGGGTTTCCAGGAAGCGCGCATCCTCCACGGCATCGAGCATCTGGTTGCGGGCGATCGCGGACAGGTCGGCCTCGGCGTAGCGGCGGGCGATGCCCAGCTGCACCGCCACCTGCGACAGGTCCACGTCGACCCGGCCGATGGCCGTCTCCAGCTCGCCTTCCTTGGCCGCGCGCGCCAGCGCATTGCGCTGCAGTTCGATCAGGGCCTGCGCCAGCTGCTGCTCGCTTTCCTGCGAGGAAAAGCGCGCCAGGAGGTCGCCCTTCTTCACCACGGAACCCTCTTCCAGCATCCACTCGACGCGCCGCGAGGACCAGTTGCGGCCCGGGACGGTCAGCGGCGTCGGGCGGGCGGAACGGAGTTCGCCCTCGCCGCGCACGCTCAGCACGAGCTCGGATTCGACCACGGTTTCGGTGGCCGCGGGCAGCCCGTCGCGGCCGCAGGCCGCCAGCGCCAGTGCCAGCAGGAGCGGGGTGGCCAGGCGCCTCATCGGCCCGCACCCCCGGCGCCGGCGGCGAGTTCCACGCGCACCGACTGGCCCGGGCGCAGGGCCGCGCCCGGATCGTCGAGATCGATCTCCAGGTCAAGCACCGGGATCGGCTGGACCTGGGACTTGCTGCGCACCGCCCGGCCGATCGCGGCCACCGTGCCGCGGTGCACGCTGCCGCCACCGCCCTCGACCACGATCCGCGCCGGTGCGCCCACCGCCACCCGGAGCAGGTCGCGCTCGGGCAGTTCGGCGCGTACCGCCAGCGAGGTGGTATCGGGAATCTCGGCCACGGTCTGGCCCAGCCAGACCTGGGACCCCACGTCGAACTTCTCGCCGCTCCAGCTGCTGCGGTGCATCATCACTCCCGACCGCGGGGCCGGCAGGGTGAGTGCCGCGAGCGAGGCCTGCAGGCGCGCCACGTCGGCCTCCAGCTGGGCCAGCTCGGAGGCGGTCAGGCGGCGCTCCTGGCGACGCTGCTCCGCAGCCAGCGCCTCCCGGCGCTCGGCCAGGGCGGCGCGGCGCTCGGCGCGCCGGCGCTGCTCCACCAGCTTGGCGTACTCCAGCGCGGCCACCAGCTCCTCCGGCTGCTCGGTCTTGCGCTGGGCCTTTTCCAGCTCGGCCCTGGCCGATGCGGTGGCCAGGCCTTCGCTGCGGGTGCGCTCGGCCAGGTCCAGCTCCAGCTTCTCCATCTCCCGGCGCTTGGCCTCCAGCTGGCTCTGTTTCTCGGTCAGCTCGCGCGCGACCTGGCTGGAATCAAAGGCCACCACCATCTGCCCCTCTTCAACCGGGTCACCGTCGGGGGCGAGCTGAGTGATGTTGAACTGCCACATGCGGTCAATTGCCGGCGGCATCAGCGGCGCGGTGCGGCGGGCATAGACCTCGCCGTCGATGCGCAGCATCGCGGGCGCCTGTGCAGCCACCGGGACGGCCAGGAGCAGCGCCAGCAGGAAGCCGGTGCGACGCTTCACCGGGCGGCCCCCGCGTCGGAGCCGGCATCCGCGGGAGCCGGGCGGGCCACCACCCGCGCGCTCATTCCCGGCAGCAGCCGCAGGCCTTCGCCGTCGAAGTCCACGTCCACGCTGAACCAGCGGCCCTCTCCCCATTCCGGCCGCCGTTCCGGCGCCCCCGACACCGCGGCGATGGTGCCGGCCACCTGGCGCCCCGGCAGCGCGTCGAAGCTGAGCTGCACCGGCTGCCCGGCCCGCAGGCCGCGCCGGTCCGATTCAAGCACCCAGGCCTGCACCCGCATGTCGCCGCCGCTCACCACCTCGCCGGCGGTGCTGCCCGGCATGGTGGAAGACCCCTCGTCGATGCGCCCGCCGATCCAGTTGTTGTTGAAGCCGTGGACGACGATGCCGTCCCGGTCCGCGCGGACCTCGGCGGTGGCCACCAGGGCAGCGTGGTAGTCCCGCTGGACGGTGAGCTTTTCGATCTCGAGCGCGCCGTCGGCCTGGCGGCGCCGGACCGCCTCGCGCGCGGAGTCCAGTTCGCGGCGCTTGAGTTCGGCCTCGCGGGTGGTGCGGTCCAGTTCGCCCTGGTGGCGGTCGTAGTCCAGCCCGGAAATCAGGTCCGCCGGGATCGACGCATCAAGCCTGGCGCTGGCGAGCTCGGCCTCGGCGTCAACCAGCGCCAGTTCGGCGTCCACCGCCTTCACTTCCAGCTCGGCCACCTCCTTGGCCACCCGTGCGCGGGTCTGCTCGATTTGTGCCTCCAGCTCGGGGATCTGCGCGGCCGACTGCCCGGGATCGACCCGCAACACCACCTCCCCGGCCTTGACCGGCTCGCCCTCGGGGATGAAATACCGGATGACCACCGGCGACGAGTTGGCGTGTGGGGTGATGATCTGCTGGGCATCGACCGCGCGCACCTCGCCGGTGAGCAGCAGGGTGCGCGCGGAGGCGGGCAGCACCATGGCGCCCAGCGCCAGGATGGCGGCGAGTTCAATGCACCGGCGCATGGGTGGCCCGGTCGTATTCGATCAGCCCGTCGCGCAGGCGCACCTGGCGCGGGGCGCTGGCGGCGACGTCCTGGTCGTGGGTCACCAGCACCACGGTCTGGCCGCTGGCGTGGACCTCGGCGATCAGTTCGAGCACGTCGGCCGCGCTCTTCGAGTCCAGGTTGCCGGTGGGTTCGTCGGCCAGCAGCAGGGCCGGGCGCAGCAGCAGCGCGCGGGCGATCGCGGCGCGCTGCATCTGCCCGCCGGAGAGTTCACTGGGACGGTGATCGCGCCGGGCGGACAGGCCCACCCGGTCCAGCAGCGCCAGCGCATGCGCGCGGGCGTCGGCAGGCGGCTCGCGATGGAAGCGCAGCGGCAGCAGCACGTTCTCCAGCACGCTCAGCCGCGGCAGCAGGTGGAAGCTCTGGAACACGAAGCCGATGCGCCGGTTGCGCATGTCGCTGGAGTCTTCGTCGTTGAAGCTGGCCACGTCGCGGCCTTCGATCAGGTACTGGCCGTCGCTGGGGTGATCCAGGCAGCCCAGGATGTTGAGCAGGCTCGACTTGCCCGAACCCGACGGCCCGGTGATGGCCACGAACTCGCCCGCACCGATGTGCAGGTCAACCCCGGCCAGCGCGTGCACGGTCTGCCCGCTCATCGCGTAGCGGCGCTGCACGTTGCGCAGTTCGATCATTGCATCCCGTCCCCTGGGGCACCTTCCCTTGGAACATCGTGACCGCGGATCGTTCCCGGCGCCATAGGCCGGAGGTTGGGCCGCGTGCCCGCACGCAGCCGGCGGGGGCCTGTCCGCGCATGCGCTTGCAATGGTGCGGGTTTGACCCGGCGGCACAATGCGGTGAATCCGGACGTCGCGTTTTTCCACGCAAGGAGGCTGTACGCATGGGCCTGGATTTCTTTCCACACCTGATCGGGGCGAGCCTGTCGGTCGGCATCCTGGCCTGGCTGGCCCATGGGTGGGTTCCGCGCCTGGCGGAGGCTGCCGGCTGGGGAAGCGGGATCGTGGCATCGCTGGCGTTCGTCGCCATGGTCGCGGTCGACGCCTTCCAGCCTGAACTGCCCGAAGCCCTGCAGCACCTGGCGATGCCCGCGCCCGCGGTTCGCACTACGGCGTACTGGCTCGCCCTCTGCCTGCACGTGGCCATTGGCGCGTTTGGGGCTGCATATTGCGCCAGCATGTTTGCATCGCGCCGCCGTTCCCGCGTGGCTGCTTACGACCGTTGATCAATACCTGCCCAATTCCAACAGGGTGGAGGTTCTTACCGATGGTGATTCGGTAGTGATCAACGTGGTCACCAGGCCGGCGGTGGGCGGCGACGCAGAGGTGCGGTTTTTCTAGTCAGCCGGTACGGTTCGCCCGGCCGCCCACGCCCGCAGCCCTTCCACCTGCTCGCGCATCACCACCGACAGCGGGCGGGTGGCCTGGATTTCCTCCAGCACCAGCTCCCCGTCCAGCGGTCGGTCGGCCGCATGCGCGGCGTACAGCGCCGACACCACGGCCTGTTCGATTTCGGCGCCGGAAAACCCCTCGGCCGCGGCGGCCAGGGCTTCCAGGTCAAACCCTGCAGGCTCGAACCCGCGCCGCGCCAGATGCAGCGAAAACACCTCGGTGCGTACCTCGGCCGTGGGCAGGTCGACGAAGAAGATCTCGTCGAAGCGCCCCTTGCGCAGCAGCTCGGGCGGCAGCTCGTGCACCTGGTTGGCGGTGGCGACGATGAACACCGCCGACTTGCGCTCGGCCATCCAGGTCAGCAGGTAGCCGAGGACGCGGCGCGAGACGCCGCCGTCGCCCTCGCCGCCGGAGGCGATCGCCTTCTCGATCTCGTCGATCCACAGCACGCACGGCGCCAGCTGCTCGGCCGAGGACAGCGCCTCGCGCAGGTTGGACTCACTCTCGCCGTGGTACTTGGCGTACAGGGTGCCGAAATCCAGCCGCACCAGCGGCACCCCGAAGCCGCCGGCGACCGCCTTGGCCAGCAGCGACTTGCCACAGCCCTGCACGCCCAGCAGCAGCATGCCCTTGGGCGGGTCCAGCCCCGGCGGCGGGTCGCCCTCGGTGAACACGCGCCGGCGCTGTTCGATCCAGCGCTTGAGCCGGCGCGCACCGGCCACGTCGGCGAACTGCGCGGTGTCGTATTCGTAGTGCAGGTGGCCCGATCGGTTGAGCAGTTCGAACTTGAGCTTCGCCAGCTGCGGCAGGTCGCGCTCGTCGAGCGCGCCGTCGTCGAACACCAGCTGCCGGGCGATGCGCCGGGCATCGCCCAGCGACAGCCCCTGCAGGTTGCGCACGATGCGCTCGACCGCCTCCGGGTCCTGTTCCACGCGGCGCCCGCCGTGCTCGGCGGCGAAGGCCTGCGCCTGCTCGTTGACCATGCGCCGCAGCGCAGCCGCGTCGGGCAGGCGCGGGCGGTAGCGGATGGCCTTGGATTCCAGCTCGCGGGGCAGTTCCACCTTGTGTCCCACCAGCACCAGGGTGTGGGGCAGGCAGTCGCGCCGCTGCAGGATGTCGCGCATCTGGCGCTGGCTGCCGCCGTATTCCAGGTAGGGGTGGAAATCCAGCAGCAGGTAGACCCCGCGCTGGGTGGCGGCGCGGATGGTGCGCAGCGTGGTGCCCACGTCCGCCGCGACCTCGGCCGGGTCCTCTCCGTCCAGGTCGATCCGCCGCAGGCCCTCGGTGATGGTCCAGCGGTACATGGCCCGCCACACCCGGGTCAGGGTCTGGCGGAACATCTCCACCGCCTGTCCCTCGTCGGCGGTCTCGACCACGATCAACGGGGTGCCGGCGCGGATCAGCGCGGCCAGGTCCTGCATCTCGCCCATGGCGCCCGGAAGCTCGTCCAAAGGCGGCGAAAGATAGCAGACCCCCGGCTCGCCGCCACCGCTGGCGCGGTGTAACCTCGATGGACCTGTCCTGCCGGAGGCGTGCGGATGAAAACGGTACTGGTGGCCAGTTCCAAGGGCGGCGTGGGCAAGACCACGGTCGCCACCCACCTCGCCGCGCATGCGGCGCTGTCGGGCCACAACACCGTGCTCATCGATGCCGATCCGCAGGGTTCCTCGATGCGCTGGGCCGGGCGCCGCTCACCGATGCAGAGCGCGGTGCTGGCCCTGGACGGCAGCCGCCGCGCCCGGCGCGCCTGGCAATCGATTCCCGCGGACACCGACCAGGTCGTGGTCGATGGCGCCGCCGGCGCCATGGGCCGCGATCTGGAAACCTGGCTGGACGAAGCCGACGCGGTGGTGGTGCCGGTCCTGCCATCCACGCTGGACCTGGACGCGACCGTGCCGTTCCTCAACACGCTGGTTGAGCACCCGCGGGTGCGCGACGGCCGGCTGCCCGTGGGGCTGGTCGCCAACCGCCTGCGGCCCTGGACCAACACCTCGCAGCGCGCGCTGGACGCGATCACGCAGTGGCCCTATCCCACCGTCGCCCAACTGCGCGACAGCCAGGCCTACGTGGTGCTGGTGGGGCTGGGCAAGAGCCTGTTCGACTACCAGTCGCGCAAGGCGCGCGAGCACCAGGAAGACTGGCGTCCGCTGCTGCGCTGGCTGGAGCGCTGACGGAGCCGGCCATGCGCGAACTAATCCTGCTGCGCCACGCCCACGCCGAGCCGGCCGTGCTGGGCCAGTCCGACCTGGACCGGCCGCTATCGCCCGACGGCCTCGCCGAGGCCGAGGCTGCGGCGCGCTGGCTTGCCGAACGCCGGCTGGCACCGGACTGCGTGCTGTGTTCGCCGGCGCGCCGCACCCGCGAGACCCTGGAGACGGTGCTCTCGGTGCTGGGCTACGTCGACCAGCGGCTCGAGGAGCGCATCTACGAGGCCACCCCCGGCACCCTCGCCTCCGTGATCGACGCCTACCGCGAGGTGGACCGGCTGCTGCTGGTGGGCCACAACCCGGGCCTGGAACGGCTGGTGGCGCTGCTCAACAGCGGCCAGTCCAGCCAGTTCCGCGGGATGCCGCCGGCTGGCATCGCGGTGCTGGAGTTTGGCGGGGAGGGGCCGGTCGAGCCCGGTGCCGCCAGCCTGTCCGCATTCTGGTGGCCGTGAAGCCGCATGCCGGCCTGCTGGGCCTGTGCCTGCTGCTGCCCCTGCCGGTCCCGGCGGGGATCGCCGGCGGGCAGGTGCTTGAGATCGACGCCGCTGCCTCGCAGGTCGGCTTCAGCCTGCAGACCCGCTGGGGCCAGGTCCTGGAGGGCCGCCTGCCGGCCTGGCGCGGGCAGGTCGTGGAGATGCCCGGCGGCCAGTGGCAGGTGCGCATGCTGGTCGACGCGCGCGAGGTGGAGATCGTCGGCCACCCGCGCTACACCCGCCTGACCCGCGGCGAGAGCTTCTTCCACGTGCGCCGCTGGCCGGACATGGAGCTCCAGTCCGACCCCTTCCCGCCCGCGCTGCTGCGCGAGGGCGGCGATCTGGCCGGCATCGTCGGCATGCGCGGCCTGCGCCGCGGGGAGGTGTTCCACGTGGTGCCGGCCAGCTGCATGCGGCCGCTGCTGGATTGTCCGGTGGTGGTGGAAGGCGAGGTGTCGCGCGCCGATTACGGCATGGACCGCTGGGCCCTGGCGCTGGGCGACACGGTCCGGTTCCACCTGAGCCTGTGGGCACGCGAGCCGGCCACGACATGAGCCGGCCCCTGCGATGGCTGTGGCTGGCGCTGCTGTTGCCGGCGCTGGCGGGGTGCGCGGGGCTGTCGGAGCTGCAGCGCGACCAGGCCGTGCAGATCGCCGCCCAGGCCCGCGACGTGGCCGTGGAATGCGACCGCCCGGAAACGGCCTGCGCGCGGCCTTCGCCCCTGCGCGCGCTGGCTGTGCAGGCGTGGGCGCAGAGCAGCCCGGGCGCGCCGCACCACAAGGTGCTGCTGCTGGACTTCGGCCAGGACGCCCTGGCCGCGCGCCTGGACCTGATCCGCGGTGCCCGCCACAGCATCGACCTGCAGACCTACATCTTCGACGAGGACGACGCCGGGCGGCTGGTGATCGACGAGCTGCTCGCCGCCGCGCGCCGCGGGGTGGCGGTGCGGGTGCTGGTGGACCAGCTGTCGGCGCTGCGCCGGGTGGACACCCTGGCTGCGCTGGCCTCCTCGCATGCCAACTTCCAGATGCGCATCTACAACCCGGTGCTGGGACGCGCGCGGCTGAGCTATCCGCAGTATGTGCTGGCCGCCGCCTGCTGCTGGCGCCAGCTCAACCGGCGCATGCACAACAAGGAGTTCCTGATCGACGGGGTGGTCGGCATCACCGGCGGGCGCAACTACCAGGACCGCTATTTCGACTGGGACCCCGACTTCAACTTCCGCGACCGCGACATCCTGGTGGCCGGGCCGGTGACCGCCGGGATGGCGGCCAACTTCGAGGATTTCTGGAACTCGCCGCGCGCGGTGCCGCTTGCCGAACTCACCGACGTGGCGCGGCACCTGCTGCGCCACGGCGCCCCCGGCCTGGGTCCCGCCCGGTTCCGGATGCCGCAGCGGGTGGAGGCCATCTCCCGCGACGCCGATGATGCGCAGCTGGTGTCCAGCCGCATCGCCGCGGCGGCGATCGGGGTGGGCGAGGTCGAATTCATTGCCGATCCGCCGGAAAAGCACCGCGCCGCCTGGGAGGACGAGGCGCCCGCAAGCACGCGGCTGCGGGAAATCATCGAGGGAGCGCAGGAAGAGGTGCTGCTGCAGACGCCCTACCTGGTGCTTTCGCGGCCGGCGCGGGAGATGTTCGAAGCCCTGCACGCGCGCGCGGACGGTCCGCGCGTGGTGGTGTCCACCAACAGCCTGGCGGCCACCGACTCCTTCATCACCTACGCGCTGTCCTACAAGTACCGGCGCCGGCACCTGCGCGACTACGGGTTCCGGATCTACGAATACAAGCCGTTCCCGCTCGATGCGCCGGTGGACGTGGACGCCACCGGCGCGGTCGACATCGCCGTCAATCCCGACGGCAGCGTCCAGGTCCGGCCGCGCTGGCCCGGCCCCGGGGTGGCGGTGGAGCCGGCGCCGGCCCAAGGCCAGGCGCAGTGGCAGGACCGGGAGCAGGAGCCGCCAGGCCGCAGCACGCCGCTGGAGCGCGAGTACTCGGCCCTGCGCTGGGCCGGCATCGGCGTCAACGAGCCGGTGCCGCTGCGCCGGGCGGGGGTACGCATCGGCCTGCACTCCAAGTCGCTGGTGGTGGACGGGCGCTTTGGGATCGTGGGCACCCACAACTTTGATCCGCGCGGCGACAACCTCAATACCGAGAGCGCGCTGGTGATCGATGATCCCGCCTTCGCCGGCGCCCTTGCGGAGAGCATCCGCCGCGACATCGCTCCCGGGAACTCGTGGGCGATCGGCCCGCGCGACCGGCCGCCGGTGCTGTCCGGGCTTGGATATTCGATCGGGAAGGTGTTCGAGCACCTGCCGCTGTTCGACTTCTGGCCGCGGCGGTACGCCACCAGCTACCAGTTCGAGCCCGGACCCGACTGTCCGCTGCCGCCGCCGATGCCGGGCGATGCGGATTTCCGCCAGTGCCACGAGCCGGTGGGCGACTTCCCCGAGGTCAACCTGGGCTGGCGCAGCATCCTGACCCGCATCACCACCGCGTTCGGAGCCGGGCTGGCTCCCATCCTGTAGCGCCGACCACGGATTTTTTGTCGGACCCATGACCAATGGCACATGGTCTCTTGCTTGGGTGTTGTACTCTACCAGCACACCGCAGCACTAAACCCCCTGCACACCACGAGGAGACCGCCATGAACGCCACCCACCACACCGCCGCCTTCCGCCCCGGTTACGCCGAATCGCGATTCACCCCCGCCTTCCGCGAACCCCGCCGCGAGTCCGGCTACAGCGCCGCGCGCAGCTTCTATACCCAGCGCCGCTACACCGGCAAGGCCGCTGCCCCGCTGTTCCGCTGCAGTTGAACCCCCCGCCCATCCCCCGAGGTCATCGCAATGAACGCTTCCACGCCCCGCCCCCAGAACGCCCCCATCCGCGCCGGCCTGGTCCCGGCACGCCCGGAACCGCGCCAGCGCGCGATGGGCGTCGGCTACGGCTCCAGCAGCGGCTATGTCCGCCGCGCCCCGTACGCACGCAGCAGCCTGAGCCCGCGCTTCCGCGTCAGCTGAGCCAGCCTGCGCCTTCCGCCCGCCGCCGCCAGCGCACCCCCCGCTGGCCGGCGCGGCAGCCCCCGGCTATCCTGCCGGCATGGATGAACCACCCGCAGCGCCCCCTTCTTCCCGCGCTTCCCCGTTCCGCCGCGCCACCACCCTGGATGCCCTGAACGCCAGCTCCCGCGGCACCGCCATGGAGCCGCTGGGCATCGTGTTCACCGCGATCGGCCATGATTCCCTGACCGCGACGATGCCCGTCGACGAACGCACGCGGCAGCCGTATGGGCTGCTGCACGGCGGCGCATCGGCCCTGCTCGCCGAAACCCTGGGCAGCACCGCCGGCATGCTGTGCGTTGACGAGGGCCAGGGCTGCGTGGGGATCGAGATCAACGCCAACCACCTGCGCGGCGTGCGCAGCGGCACCGTCACCGGCACGGCCCGGCCGCTGCACGTGGGCCGCAGCACCCAGGTCTGGGAGATCCGCATCGAGGATGGCGGCGGGCGCCTGGTTTGCGTGTCCCGGCTGACCCTGGCCGTCGTCGCGATGCGCTGACCTGCCGCATCACCCCGCCGGCTCCGCCGCGATCGCGCGCCCGATCGCGGCCACGCTTTCCGCGTAGCGTCCCTGGTGGCGAAGCTCCAGCGCCAGGAAATTCAGCGCCACCGGGTTGTCGGGGTTGATCGCCAGCACCCGGCGGGTGGCGTCATAGGCCTCGGCGAAGCGGTCCGCGTCATGCAGCAGGTAGACCTGGAGCAGTCGCCAGTCCACCCGCAGCGGGTCGCGAGAGATCGCGTCCTGGGCCAGGGCGATCGCCTCGTCATGGCGCCCGAGCGGGCGCAGGTAGGCGGCCAGGAACATCGCCGTGGTGCCGTCGGTGGGAGCCAGTTCGCGCGCGCGCTGGAAGGCGCTTCCCGCCGCCTCCATGTCACCGGCCATCATCTGCCGGTAGTAACCCCAGGCCAGGTGGCTGGCGGGATAGTCGGGCGCCAGCCGCACGGCCGCCCGGGCCGCCGCCTCCGCTTCCCCCTGCAGCGCCGGGTCGTTCAGGCGGCCGCGCACCCGCGCCAGGTTGACCAGCGCATTGGCCAGCAGCGCGTGGGCAAACGCGTAGTCCGGTTCCAACTGCACCGCGCGGCGCAGCAGCCCCACAGCTTTTTCGTAACCCTCGGCGGTGGATTCGCGGGCCAGCGCCCGACCCTGCAGCGCCGCCTCATACGCGGCGAGGTTGCCGCCCGGGGGCCGGGTGTAATCGGTCGCGCCATCGCCGAACTGGACCTTCAGCGCCGCCGCCACCGAGCGCGCGATGTCCGACTGCACGGCGAAGATGTCCCGCATCTCGCGGCTGTAGGTCTGCGACCACAGGCTGGTGCCGTCGCCGGGACGGATGAGCTCGAGCATGATCCGGACCCGCTCGCCGTCGCGGCGCATGGTGCCTTCCAGCAGGTGGGCCACGCCCAGCTTCGCCGCGATCACCGCGTGCGGCTCGCTGCTGCCCTTGAACTCGAACGCCGAGCTGCGGCCGATCACGCGCAGGTCTGAAATCCGCGTCAGCCCGGAAATCAGCTCCTCGGACAGGCCGTCGGAGAAATATTCGTCGGCCGGGTCGCCGCCGGCGTTGACCAGCGGCAGCACCGCGATCGAGCGCGCGTCCGCCCCCGCCCCGGGATCCGGGTCCCCCGACACCAGCCGGTCGGTCAGCAGCAGCACCACCGCCACCGAGAGCACGGCGATGATCATGTAATCCAGGCGGCGGCCGGTCTGGCGGGTGATCGATTCTTCCGCGGGCACGTCGCGCTCGCGACGGAAGCCTTCAGGCGTGAGCTCGTAGAACCAGGCAAACAGCAGCCAGAAGGGAAGCCCGATGGCGGCGGCGACGATCAGCCAGCGCGCCGACCCGTCGGGCAGGCCCATGGCCGGCGTCAGCTCAGAGACACCCTGTGCCAGCGCCCATGCGGCGCCGATGTACAGCAGCCCGGCCCGCCAGATGTTGCGGCGCCGGAGTTCGGCGAGCAGCTTCTCCACCTGTCGATCCCGTTGGGCAGGTTGAGTGCCGGCGTCTCCCCCCCCCGTCTGCACGCCGCAATTGAAGCACGAAACGCGGGCGTGCGCTGCTGGCTGCAACCCGGGCGCTCCGGTATCTTGCGCGCATGCCGGCCACGCCCCGTTCATCCCGCAATCCCGCCATGCGCGTGGTGCGCTACGCATACCGGATCCCGATGCTGGCCTGGCACGTGCTCGTGCACCTGCCGCCGGTGATGCTGGCCCTCAGCCTGCCGCTGGCGCGACGTCCCCTGGCCAGCGGCGAACCGCTGGGGCACCGGCTCACCCGCTGGTGGCAGGGCGGGCTGATGCGGGTGTTCGGCTTCCGGCTGCGCCGGATCGGTACCCCGGTGGAAGGCGCGGCGATGTTCGTCGCCAACCACGTCAGCTGGGTCGACATCCTCGCCCTGCACAGCCAGCGCATGATGGGCTTCGTGGCCAAGTACGAAATCAGCCGCTGGCCGCTGGTGGGATGGATGGCCGCCAAGGGGGAAACCATCTTCCACCGCCGCGGCAGCCAGGAATCGCTGGGCGGGGTGATGGAGGAGATGCAGGCGCGGCTGCGCGCGGGACGCTCGGTCGGGGTGTTCCCGGAAGGCCGCACCCGCGGCGGAGACGAGGTCGGTCCGTTCCATGCGCGCATCTTCAGCGCCGCGGTCGAGGCGGCGGTGCCGGTGCAGCCGGTGGCCCTGCGCTACGGCGAATGCGGTGATGCGCAGACGGTGGTGGCGTTTGCCGCGGGCGAACACTTCGTCGGCAACTTCCTGCGCCTGCTCGGCGAGCCGGGCCGGGTGGGGGACGTGATCTTCCTGGAGCCGATCGACCCGGCCGCGCTGGGCAGCCGCCGCGCAATCGCCGGCCTTGCGCGCGAGCGTATCGTCGCGGCGATGGCCGGGAGCCATGGCTGAGGAGACCGGCCTGGCCCCAGCGGCGCAGGCGTATGCGCCGCCGCGCTGGCTGCGCAACGCCCACCTGCAGACCGTGTTGGGCAGCAGCCCGTGGCGGCGCCGGCGTGGCGAGCAGGCGCTGGCCGCGACCGGCGCCCAAACCACCGCCCACATCGTCGATGGCGGCGGCGGGGTGCGGCTGCAGGGCCTGCACAGCGCGGTGCCCGGCGCCAGGGCCCGCGGCCTGGTGCTGCTGCTGCACGGATGGGAGGGCAGCAGTGCGTCGGGCTACATGAGCCTGGGCGCGGCGCAGCTGCTGCAGCGCGGGTTCGAGGTGTTCCGGCTCAACTTCCGCGACCACGGCGATTCCCACCACCTCAACCCGGACCTGTTCCACTCCAACCTGATCGACGAGGTGGTGCACGCGGCGCTGGACCTCGCCGGGCGCTTCCCGGCGCGTCCGCTGCTGGCCGCGGGCTGGTCGCTGGGGGGCAACTTCGCGCTGCGGCTGGCGCTGCGGGCCCCGGCGGCGGGACTGCCGCTGGCCGGCGTGGCCGCGGTGTGCCCGGTGCTCGATCCCGCGCTGACCCTGGTGCAGATGGAGCGCACGCCGCTGTACCTGCGGCACTTCGAGAACAGCTGGCGGCGCTCGCTGGTGCGCAAGCGCGAGCTGTTCCCGGAACTCCACGACTACGACGACGCGACCCTCAGGCTGGGCATGCGCGAGCTGACCGAGCGGCTGCTGTTGCGCAACACCGACTTCGGGAGCCTGCAGGCGTACTTCGACGGCTACTCGATCGCCGGCGACCGGCTCTCCGGCCTGCAGGTGCCGGCGGCGGTGCTGACCAGCCGCGACGACCCGGTGATCCCCGCCGATGGCTTCCGCGCCCTGCGCATGCCGCCGCGCACCCACCTGGAGATCGCGCCCTGGGGCGGGCACTGCGGTTTCATTGAGAACGCGCGCCTTGACGGCTACTCGGAACGCTGGGTGGCCGAGCGCCTGCAGCGGCACCTGGCTGCCTGAGCGGCCGGCGGTCGCTTCATTACAATGGCCGGCCTTGCCGCCTGGCGGCTGACCGGCCGGATTACGCAATGCACGAACAGATCCTCGACGCCCTGCGCCAGGGCGCCCACGACCAGGCGCAGACGCTCGCGCGCGCCGCCATCGAAGCCGACCCGCAGGATGTCCGCGCCCATCGCCTGCTGGCCCAGGCCCTGCGCCTGGGCGGCCAGCACCAGGCGGCGCTGGAAACCATCGACCGTGCGATCGCACTCAGCCCGGACGACGCCGAGCTGCACTTCCACCGCGCCGGCATCCTGCTGGGCAGCCGCGACGTCGCCCAGGCCCGTCAGGCGCTGGACCAGTCGCTGGAGCTGGATCCCAACCTGCTCGACGCCTACCTCATCCAGGCCCAGATTGCCCTGGGCGCCGGCGATCTGGAGGAAGCCGGGAGGCGCGCGATGGTGGCCGCGCGCATCAACCCCGAACACCCGGTGCTGCGCGCGATCCAGGCCATGGTCACGCTGGGCCGGGGCGACCGGGCGGGCGCGCTGAAGGAGGTCACGGCGGCGATGGAAGGCGCGCCGGACCACCCCGAAGTGCTCAATGCCGCCGCCTTCGTGTACGCCGCCAACGGCCACCTGGCGTTCGCCGAGCAGGCATTCCGGCGATTGCGTGAACTGCGGCCGGGCCACCACGCACTGCGCCGCGCGCTGGCCGAGTTGCTGTTCCGCCAGCAGCGTTATGGCGAGGCGCTGGACGAAATCGAGCCGCTGCTGGAAATCCCCGGCCAGGCTTCGCCCGAGTCACGCCGCTTCGCCGGCGAAATGGCGATGGTGACCAACCAGCCCGAGCGCGCGCTGCGCTGGCTGCGCGAAGCCCTGGCCGCCATGCCGGGCGACGAACGGACCCTGGACCTGGCGATGCAGGCCTGGAGCCGGCTCGGCGATGCGGAAGGGGCGCGCAATGCGCTGGAAGCGCTGCTCTCCACCTCGCCCGAGGTGGACCTGCTGTGGCGTGCGCGCCTGTCCGTGGAAACCGGCGGCGAGGCGCGCGGCCAGGTGCTCGAGCGCTGGCTGGCCGCACGGCCGGCGAGCCCCGAGGCCCTGCAGGAACAGGCACGGCAGCAGCTCGCGGCCGGCGACTCCGCCGCCGCCGAAGCCACCCTGCGCCGGCTGCTGGAACTGGCGCCCGGCCACGCCGGTGCGCAGGGGCGCCTGCTCGACCTGCTGGCCGCGCGCGACCCCGCCGAAGCGGTCGCGTTCGCCAGGGGACTGGTGGAAGCCGCCGGCCCGGATGCCGCGCGCCCGTGGGTGCTGCACCGCTGGCTGGGACGGGCCTGCGACCTGGCCGGCGACCGCGAGGGCGCGGTGCAGGCCTGGGCCGACGGCCACGCGCGGGTCCAGGCGGGGCAGGAGCAGGGCTCGCAGCCGTTGCCCACGCCCACCGAGGCGGCCGCGCCGCGGGCGCAGGCCGGCACGCCAGCGGCCGATGCCCCGGCGCTGGGCCTGCTGGTGGGCCTGCCAGGCTCGGGCGCGGCGAACGTGGCCCGCGTGCTCGACGGGGTCGTGCCGGCGTTCCGCGCCGACCGCTTTGGCCCGCGTCCCCCGGCCGATCCGATGCAGCGCCTGGACCTGGGCGCGGCGCTGGCCGCGGGTGAGCTGGATCCCGCGGAAGCGGTGGCGCAGTGGCGGCAGGCGCTGCCTGCCCGGGGCCTGGCGGCCAACAGCCCCGTGATCGACTGGCTGCCGCACTGGGACAACGCGCTGCTGGATGCGATCCGGCCGCACCTGCCGCAGGCGCTGCTGCTGGTCGCCCTGCGCGATCCGCGCGACATGCTGCTCGACTGGCTCGCCAACGGTTCGCAGCTGCCGCTGCGCATGGCTTCCCCTGCCGAGGGCGCGCGCTGGCTGGCCGCGGCACTGGAACACGTCGCCGTGCTGGCGGAGCAGGACCTGCAGCCGCACGTGCTGCTGCGCCTGGACGACTGCATCAATTCGCCGGCGGAGGTGGCCGCGAAGGTCTCGGCCGCGCTCGGGATCCAGCTGCCGGCGCCGCCCGCGGGCCTGTTCGGCGCCAGCAGCTATCCGGCCGGGCACTGGCGCGGCTACGCCGATGCGCTCGCGGAGGCATTCGCCGCCCTGTCGCCGGTGGCGGTACGCTTGGGTTATCCGCAGCACTGACCGCGAGGACACCACATGCGCATCCGCAGCGACAGTTTCAAACACGGCGGCACCCTGCCCGACGCATTCGCGATGGGCACGCCGGATGGTTTCGGCGCCAACCGCAACCCGCACCTGGCCTGGGACGAAGCCCCCGAGGGCACCCGCTCCTTCGTGCTGATGTGCGTGGACCCGGACGTGCCGACGGTGGCCGGGATGGTGGGCAAGGAGGGCGTGGAGATCCCAGTCCACCAGCCCCGCACGGAGTTCATCCACTGGGTGATGGTCGACATCCCGGCACACGTGCGCGAAATCGCCGAAGGTGCGGCCAGCGACGGCATCAGCAAGGGCGGCAAGCGCGACCCGGCCGGCCCGGCCGGCGCGCGCCAGGGGCTGAATGACTACACCGGCTGGTTCCAGGGCGATCCGGAGATGGGCGGCGACTGGCTCGGCTACGACGGCCCGTATCCGCCGGGCAACGACCTGCGCATGCACCGGTATTTCTTCCGCGTGTTCGCGCTGGACGTGGAGCGGCTTGATCTCCCGGAGCGGTTCACCGCCGCCGACGCGCACCGTGCCATGCACGGCCACGTGCTGGCCGAGGCAGCCACGTACGCCAACTACAGCCTCAACGACAAGGTCCGCGCCACCGGCTGATGCCGGCAGCGCCATGGCACCTCACTCCAGCGCCGATTCCACCGTCATGTCGTGCACGTACACGATGGCCGAGGCGTCGGCCGGGACCGGGTCGCGGGTGTAGCGGTACACCCGCAGCACGTTGCGTACCCCGGGCTGGTGCTCGAAGCCCTCGATGCCCTCGTACAGCACCTGCCAGTCGCCGGGCTCGCCGCTCCTGAGGCCGTCCCCGTCGTAGGACACCTCGCGCACCCGCAGGCACTGCATGTCCGCGATCAGCGGGTGGTGGCACTCCACGCGCTGCGGGGCGACCTCCAGGAACATGCGCTCGCCGGGGCCGCCGAAGCGGGTGTCGGCGGTCGGCGCGCCGGTGAACGAAAGCCGCGATCCGTCGGCTGCGGTGAGTTCCAGCCGCGGCGGATCCGAATCCTCCGTCGCCAGCGCGAGCTCGCCCTCCAGCAGCCCGGCAATCGCGGCGTCCTGGTCCATCAGCGGTTGCGGGCAGGCCATCTGGGTCTGCACCAGCGTGCCCACGCGCAGCGCGCCGCCTTCCTGCGCGTAGTCGCCGCCGATCCGGTTGCAGCCGCCGGACACCGACAGCCGCCCTTCGCTGAAATCGAGCTGCAGCGGCTGGTCGCGGTTGGCGAACAGGGCCTGGATGCGGTTGCCTTCGGCGTCGACTGCCCCGCTGAGGCGCCAGTGCCAGGCGTCCAGCTGGCCGGCAGCGGTCGCCGGCGCCGGCGCAGGTGCGGACGCGGCATCCGCGGCGGCGGGGGCACTCTGCTCCGGATCGTCGGCCGGAGGCTGGTTGGGGGTGCAGGCGGCGAGCGCCAGGACCAGCAGCGGCAGGCAGCGGATCATGCGGGATCTCCGTGAACAGGGTCGCCCGGCCAACGTACCAGAACCCGGGACGGGGTCGATCCCGCCCCCCGGAGCACGGGGCTCAACTTCCGTTCGGGATGAGCAGCAGCAGCGCGGCGCCCAGGAGGATGCGGTACACCGCGAACCCGGTGTACCGATGCTGGCGGATGTACCCCAGCAGCCACCTGACCACCACGAATCCGGTGGCGGTGGCGGCGGCGAAGGCCAGTGCCACCTCGCCCCAGGCCTCGCCGCCAAGGCCGCCTTCCAGCCACAGTTCAAGGAACGCATAGCCGCTGGCGGCGAACATGGTCGGGATGCCGACCAGGAACACGAACTCGGTGGCCGCCGAGCGGCGGGTGAGCCCGGCCAGCATGGCCATGAAAATGGCCGCCGCCGAGCGCGAGGTGCCGGGGAACACCCCGGCCACCACCTGCGCCAGGCCCACCAGGATCGCCACCGTCCAGGTCACGTCGGTGCGGTCGCCGCGGCGCTCGGCGATGCGCTCGGCCAGGATCGTCCACACCCCGCCGATGACCAGCGCCCAGGCGATCGGCGTGACCGTTTCCGGCAGCTCCCAGCCCGCCAGCCGCACCGGCAGGCCGACCGCCGCGGTTACCGCGAACGCCGTCACCAGCTTGATCACATAGTCGCGGTTTTCCGGCTTGTCCAGGCCGGTCGCCAAGGCCACGATCCGTTGCCGGAACACCAGGGTGATGGCCAGGATCGCTCCGGCCTGGATCACGATGTTGAAGAAATCCGATCGCGCCCCGAGCCAGTGCTGGGCGATCAGCAGGTGGCCGGTGCTCGAGATCGGCAGGAACTCGGTGAGGCCCTCGATGATGCCCAGCAGCAGGGCGGCAAGCAGGTCGGACACTGGGCTCGGATGCGTGGGAGGACGGGCAAGGATACGCGATCGGCGCGC
>JAAYXJ010000029.1 GCA_012515985.1 Gammaproteobacteria bacterium | reverse complement strand
GCCAACGACATCGCCGGCCGCTCCCTGCTGGTGCTGGGCGCCACGCCCACCGCCTTCAGCGCCCGCGTGGCCTGCGGGGAGATCACGATCCCCGATGACGCGCCGGGGACAGCCGACGGGGTATAAGCTGGACTTTCCCGGAATCTGAATGGAGACCGTCATGCGACAGCTTCGTCCCCTGTTCTTCGCCCCGGTGCTGATCGCGCTGGCCGCCTGCAGCCCCCAGCCGGACCCGGTCGACGATGGCGATCCGCCGTTCGACCCGGCCACGCGCACGGACGCGACGCTTCCGCCCGCGGCGCCGGGCGATGGCGCGGCGCCTGCGAGCGAGGAGCAGGCCCAGGTTGCCACCGCCGTGCTCGAGCCGACCGAAGGCAACGCGACCCGGGGCGAGCTGCGCTTCGAAGCCGCCAACGGCCACGTGCGCATCACCGGCCAGGTGACCGGGCTGTCGCCGGGCGGCGAGCACGGTTTCCACGTCCATGAGTTCGGCGACTGCAGCGCTCCGGATGCGACCAGCGCCGGTGGCCACTTCAACCCGGACGACAGCCAGCACGGCCGCGCCGGTCAGGGCGAGCACCACGTGGGCGACAGCGACAACCTGATGGCCAACGACGAGGGCGTGGCCGAGGTCGACCGCGAGCTGCACGGCGCGACCATCGGCGACGGCGGCAGCACGGATATCGTGGGCAAGGGCGTGATCGTCCACGCCGACGCCGACGATTACGTCAGCCAGCCCACGGGCAATGCCGGCGACCGCCTCGCCTGCGGGGTGATCCAGGCGCTGTAGGAACGCGCGCCGCGCCTACAGCAGCTCTTCGCGCGGGTCGGCCGCATCCGCGCAGTGGGCGAAGGTGACCGGGATCGCATGTGCCTGCAGCAGCGCCGCGAACTGGCGCTGGCGGGCCTCGAAGTGGCGGAAGCCGCGTGAAAGGCGCTCCCGGTCCTCGTCGCCCGCCGCATGGCGCCGACGCCACGCGTCGGGCGAAAGCATCGCGATGCGCACCTCGCCCTGGGCATAGCGCAGCAGCGGTTCGGGCGGACTGTCCAGCCAGGCCTCCCGCGCCGGCGAAAGCAGCGCCGTTTCCACGATCGGCCAAAGCGCGGCCAGGCCGGCATGCTCGTACTGCATCGCGGTCATCGCGCACAGGTCGTGGATGGTCAGGTAGCGGGCATGTTCCACGCTCAGCCCGAAGGCCTCCTGCGCCAGCAGCGCGGTGCCCGCGCCGGCCATGCCGGTTTCCAGCAGCAGCTCCTCCAGCGCATCCGATACCGCCGCCACGTCTTCCGGCGCGCCGCTGAGCACGAACGGAAGCAGCCGCAGCGGGCCCTCGGCCAGCGCCGGCGACGGCGTGAGCGCGCCCGGCAGGGTGCCTTCATGGGTCCCGAACGCGATCACCCGTCCCCCGCGGCGGCCGGGCGCGCGCGATCCCAGCTGCAGCAGCTCCTCGTGCAGCGGCCAGCCCGGGCGCAGCAGTTCGGCCGGGTCGTAGTGCGCGGCGACCATGCACAGGTCCAGGTC
>JAAYXJ010000196.1 GCA_012515985.1 Gammaproteobacteria bacterium | reverse complement strand
GGCGGCTGGTCCAAGGACGCGCGCGGCAGCCACGAGGCGCGCGGCAAGACCCTGGGCGTGGTCGGCTATGGCCACATCGGCACCCAGGTGGGCCTGCTCGCCGAGGCGCTGGGGATGCAGGTGCTGTTCCATGACATCGAGACCAAACTCGCGCTGGGCAACGCGCGCGCGGCGGCCAGCCTCGACGACCTGCTGGCACGCAGCGACGTGGTCACCCTCCACGTGCCCGCCACCGCGGCCACCCACAACCTGATCGGCGCGGCGCAGATCGCCCGGATGCGTCCGGGGGCGCACCTGGTCAACGCTTCGCGCGGAACCGTGGTGGATATCGATGCGCTCGCCGCCGCGCTGCGTGAAGGCCACCTGGGAGGCGCGGCCGTGGACGTGTTCCCGGTGGAACCCAAGGGCGCGGACGAAACCTTCCAGTCGCCGCTGTGCGGGCTGGACAACGTGCTGCTCACGCCACACGTGGGCGGCAGCACGCTGGAAGCGCAGGACAACATCGGCGTGGAGGTGGCGGCCAAGCTGATCCGCTACAGCGACAACGGCTCCACGCTCTCGGCGGTGAATTTCCCCGAGGTGGCGCTCCCCGGCCACGAGGGCAGCCGCCGGATCCTGCACATCCACCGCAACGTGCCGGGCGTGCTGTCGCGGGCCAACGAGCTGTTTGGCGAGCGCGGCATCAACATCGACGGGCAGTACCTGCGCACCGATGCCAACGTGGGCTACGTGGTGATCGACGTGAGCGCGTCCGAGGACCAGGCCGCGGAGTTGCGCAAAGCGCTGGCCGGGATCCCCGGCACCATCCGCACCCGCGTGCTGTATTGAGCCCGGGATGACAAAGGCCCGGCGGGTGCCGGGCCTTTGGCCGCCGTGGAAACCTTGGGTGCGACTCTGGGCGCACGCGGCCACGGCGGAAGCTGGTTTCCTGCAGCAGGGCCAGCCTGCCGCGGAGCGCGTGATGGCGGCGTCAGCGTCCGGCGCCCGCCAGCAGCTGCAGCAGCGCCGCCCGCGGCAGCTTGCCGGTCTCGTTGCGCGGCAGCGCCGGCACCAGGCGCAGGCGGCGCGGCAGGAACACCGGGTCCACGGCGCGCCGCAGCGCGTCCAGGATCCGGCCTTCGTCCAGGTCAGGCGCCACCGCCACCGCCGCGATCCGCGACACGCCCAGCGCATCGGCTTCGTCCAGCTGCAGCACCACCCCGTCCTCGACCCCCGGGATCGCGAGCAGGTGGCGGGTGAGTTCGCCCAGCGACGCGCGCTTGCCCGCGATCTCCAGCAGGTCGGCCTGGCGGCCGCGCAGCACGAAGCGGCCCGCGGCGTCGGATTCGATGAGGTCGGCCAGGGCCACCGGCGCGGCCAGCTGCGGTGCCTGCACCAGGGTGCCGTCCGGCCGCGGCTGCAGGCGCACGCCGGGGAACGGCGTCCACGCCTGCTCGATGGCGGTGCGCCGCGAGGCGATGATGCAGGTCTCGGTGGAACCGAAGAACTCACGCACCGGCGCGTTGAAGCGCTGTTCGGCGGCCGCCGCCAATCCGGGCGCCAGCGGCGCGGTGGCGGTGATGATCGCCGACAGCGGCGGCAACGCCGCGCCCGATTCCACCAGCGCCCGCAGGTGGACCGGGGTGGTGACAAGCAGCCGGTTGCCGGGAAGCTCCTCCAGCGCGCCGGCGATGTCGGCGGGAAAGAACGGACGTCCGGCGTGCACCGAGGTCCCGCCCAGCAGCGGCAGCAGCACCGACATTTCCATGCCGAACATGTGCTGGGGCGGCACGGTGGCGACCACGTGGGCCTGGCCGCCAGGG
>JAAYXJ010000195.1 GCA_012515985.1 Gammaproteobacteria bacterium | reverse complement strand
TGCCCCGCGGGGTATACATGCTTCCGGTGTTAGTTGGCCTAGCAGGATTCGCAGCTGGCTTCGCTGTTAGCGCGGGCGGAATAGTTATTACTTGGGCCAGCTTTGGCGGCAATAAAGTCCAACTAGGATGGATAGCGTCAAAAATACCTCACCTTCAACGAAGGCTGTCAACACTAATTTTTAAACTGGGCGCAGGGTTCGTAGTTGCAGCCGTTGTTTTTGGTGTCGTCGCGCATCTATGGCTGAGCGTGTTTTTCCCGATATCGGGAGCTGCATTGCTCGTGGCCGCATGTTTTATATACCTGGGCAGCATTGCTAAGCTCTTGGGGATTCTCGCCACTGACCTCGCCCGAGAATCAGAGGGATGAACTTTCTGCACAACCGGGCGCCCAGGAAGGTCTGATCAACACTCTGTGCCATGCAATGGCGCAATCAGGTTCGGCTTACACCGCCTGGCGTCAATAACGCGCCTTACGAGAACAGATCCTGCTGGTCGTTGGCGGGGGCGGAGTAGTCGAGCCGGCCGTCGACGATGCGGGCGGCCGGGGTCCAGGGGTGTTCCTGGCTGCGGCCGGGGTTGATGAGGTGGATCACCTGCCAGCCGCGGGCCTTGAAGTCGTCGGAGATCAGGCTGCGGTGGCAGCGCCACCAGGGGGCTTCGGCGCACATGACGGCGGTGCGGCGTTCGCGGGCGATCTCCGCGAGCCGGTCGCGTGCGCGGGCGTAGCCGGGGGTATCCATGTAGTCGGCATAGCCGCGGAAGCTGGTGTTGCGCCAAGCGGTATGGGGGGAATCGGGCCGTGGCGGGCGCCGGCCGCCCAGGTCCGGCATGGGGATGAATTCGATGCCGGCGGCCGGAATGGTCTGCGCCATCGATTCGGCGGAGAACTGGGGGTTGCGCCGGGAGCCGGGGTAGCGCCGCACGTCGGCCAGCACCGTCACCCCGGCCTCGTGGAGCATCGCCACCAGTTCATCCAGCGGCCGGGTTGAGTGGCCGATGCTCCACAGCGCCGACACATCCGCCCGTTCATGCTCGTGCCGTTCCATGACGCCCATCATCACTGACAGGGGATCAACGGCATGTCCAGCAGCGCCAACACCACCCATCCCGAGGCTGGCGACGCGCCGGCCGATGCGCGGCCGCAGAAGAAGGGGCTGGCCCGCAAGGCCCAGATCCTGGCGTTCCTGCTCCGCTACCGCAACGCGGGGGTGTTTTCCTTCGATCTGGAGCAGTCGGAACTCGAGGCCGGCCTCGATCCCGATGACAGCAGCGGCGATCCCGAGCGCTTCGTAGCGGACCTGGAGGCGCTGGGGCCCACCTTCGTCAAGCTTGGCCAATCCCTCTCCACCCGCCCCGACATGGTGCCGCCCGAGTATCTGGAGGCCCTGTCGCGGATGCAGGACGACGTGGCACCGCTGTCGTGGGAGGTCGTGCACGGGGTGATCGCCGATGAGCTGGGCCTGCGCCCGGAAAAGGTGTTCGCCGGCATCGACGAGGCGCCGCTGGGCTGCGCTTCGCTGGCCCAGGTGCACCGCGCGGTGCTGCGCGACGGGCGCGAGGTGGCGCTGAAGGTGCAGCGGCCGGGCATCGCGGAGGTGATCCGCGAGGACCTGGCGCTGCTGGCCGGGATCGCCGAGCGCGCCGACCGCATGACCGACCTGGGGCGGCGCCTGCAGTTCGCCGACTGGGTCGGCGAGTTCCGGCGCACGCTGCTGGCGGAACTGGACTACCGGCTGGAGGCGCAGAACCTGGACCGCTTCGACGCCCACTTCCAGAGCCACCCCAAGGTGTTCGTGCCAAGGCCCATCTGGGACCTGACCCGCCCGCGCCTGCTGACGATGGAACTGGTGCGCGGCACCAAGGCCACCAACATCTCCGGCCTGCGCCGCACCGAGGAAGACCTGGGCGAGCTGGCCGCGGCGCTGATGCGTGCCTACCTGGACCAGCTGTTCGTGCACGGCGAGATCCACGCCGACCCCCACCCCGGCAACCTGCTGGTGACCGACGACGGCCGGGTAGCGCTCTTCGACCTGGGCATGGTGGCGCACGTGCCACCCAAGCAGCGCGACCGGCTGTTGAAGCTGCTGTTCGCCGCGGTGGACGGGCGGGGCGAGGAAGTGGCCGCGGAAGGCATCGCCATGGGCACCCGGCTCGAGGATTTCGACGAGAACCGCTACGTGCGCGAGACCTCGCAGCTGGTGGCCCGCTATGCCGCCCAGCGCGAAGGCGCCTCGATGTCCGAAGGCCGGCTGGTGCTGGAGCTGGTGCGCCTGGCCACCGCCTGCGGGCTGCGGACCCCGCCCGAGCTGAGCCTGCTGGGCAAGACCCTGCTCAACCTGGAGCAGGTGGCGCGGGCGCTGGACCCGGACCTGGACGTCAAGCAGGTGGTGGAGAGCCACCTGCAGAGCGTGATGAGCGCGCGCCTGCGCAAGTCCTTCTCCCCGGCCAACCTGGCCAGCGAGGTGATGGAGCTGCAGGCGCTGGTGCGCGAGGCGCCGCGCAAGATCGGCGACCTGCTCTCGCTGCTGGCCGACAACCGCATGCAGGTGCGGGTGGCGGGGCTTGAGGAATCGCACCTGCTGGAGAGCCTGCACAAGATCGCCAACCGGATCACCGCCGGGCTGGTCACGGCGGCGCTGATCGTGGGGGCCGCGCTGATGATGGGCGTGGACGGCGGGCCGCGGCTGTTCGGCTATCCGGCCATCGCGCTGGCGTTGTTCACCGTGGCGGCGGCGATCGGGCTGGTGATCGTGATCCGCACCCTGGTCAGCGACCGCAAACCCAGGCCGCGGGAGGAAAACGCACCCCGCTGACCATCGCCGGGCGCGGAAGGCTGCGTTTCGCGGCCAGGGGCCCGGGAGCGGATAGAATAGGAAGCCCCGCGTCACTCAATCCGGATCCGCATGAGCTCCCCCTTCGGCACTGAAACCGTGCTGGACGTCCGCCACTGGACGGACGACTACTTCAGCTTCACCACCACCCGCGACGACGGCTTCCGTTTCGACAACGGCCAGTTCGTCATGCTCGGCCTGGACACGCCGCGCCCCGACGGCGGCAGCAAGCCGCTGATGCGGGCGTACTCGATCGCCAGCGCCAACTGGGAGGAGCAGCTGGAGTTCTTCAGCATCAAGGTGCCCGACGGGCCGCTGACCTCGAAGCTGAAGGACGTGAAGCCCGGCGACCAGATCCTGATCGGCCGCAAGCCCACCGGCACCCTGCTCATCCACGACCTGCACCCGGGCCGCAACCTGTACCTGATCGGCACCGGCACCGGGCTGGCGCCCTACCTCGCGGTGATCAAGGATCCTGAAACATACGAGCGCTTCGAGCGGGTCATCCTGTGCCACGGCGTGCGCTACCAGAACGACCTGGCCTACCGCGATTACATCGTCAACGAGCTGCCGCGGCACGAGCTGCTCGGCGAGGTCATCGCCGACCGGCTGCACTACTTCCCGGCCGTGACCCGCGAGCCCTTCGAGTTCAACGGCAACGACCACCGCGGCCGCCTGACCACCCACATGGACAGCGGGCGGATGATGGAGATCCTGGGCCTGGAGCCGCTGGATCCGAAGCACGACCGCGCCATGATCTGCGGCAGCCCCACCGTGCTTACCGACTTCCGCGCCCTGCTCGACGGCCGTGGCTTCACCGCGGCGCCGCGCATCGGGGTGCCGGGCGAATACGTATTCGAGCGGGCCTTCGTCGAGAAGTAGGCCTCGGGCCCCGGGCTCGCCGCTATACTTGCCGCCACTGCAACAGCGGGACTCCCCGACATGAAGATCCTGGTCGCCGTTGACGGCAGCGAGATCAGCCTGCGCGCCGTCAAATTCGTCATCGCCCTCAACCGCGAACTGGCCAAGCCGGCCAGGGTGACCCTGCTTGCGGTCGACCCGCCGCATTTCCCCGGCGTGGAATCGCGGATCGGCTCCAAGGCCGTCCAGCAGATGCACGAGGATTCACTGGACCAGATGCTCAGGGATGCGCGGCGGTCACTCTCGCGGGCGAAGCTCGAGCTCAACGAACGCGCCGAGATCGGCGACGCCGCCGAAACCATCCTCGCCGTGGCCAGGAAAGAGAAAGTGGACCTGATCGTGCTCGGTTCCCACGGGCGCGGCGCGGTCAAGGGCATCCTGCTGGGCTCGGTGTCGAGCAAGGTGATCGCCCAGGGGGACATCCCCGTCACCATCGTGCGCTGACGCCGGACCTGAACGGGGCTGCCCTGCCGGCCCCATGCCGTTGGTCATGCCCGCCGGTTCAGGTGCATCGGCTATCCTTGGGGATTGGACCAACCCGGGATACCGCACATGAAGCATCCGCTCAGCCTTGCCCTGGCCGCCATCCTTGGCGGCATGGTCGCCTCGCCGGCCCTCGCCCAGACCTCCGCCAGCGCCGGACAGGAGGCCTCCAGCATGGAAGCCACGCAGGCCAACCCCTTCTTCGAGCAGAGCACGCTGCCGCTGCAGTACCCGCACTTCGACCGCATCCGCGATGAGCACTTCGCCCCGGCCTTTGACGCCGGCATGGCCGAGCAGCTCGCCGAGATCGACGCGATTGCCAACAATCCCGAAGAGCCGACCTTCGAGAACACCATCATCGCCCTGGAGAAGTCCGGCGAGACCCTGGGCCGCGCCACGCGGGTGTTCTTCAACCTGGTGGGCACCGACACCAACGATGCGCGCCGCAAGCTGCAGGCCGACTACTCGGCCCGCTTCGCCGCCCACCGCGACGCCATCTCGCTCAACCCGCAGCTGTTCTCCCGCATCCAGGCGCTCTATGAGCAGCGTGACTCGCTGGGCCTGGATGCCGAGGGCGTGCGGCTGATCGAGCGCTACCACACCGATTTCGTGCGCGCCGGCGCCGCGCTTTCGGAAGCCGAAAAGGCCCGGATGAAGGAAATCAACGCCGAGCTGGCCGACCTGGGCACGAAGTTCAGCCAGAACGTGCTGGCGGAAGTGAACGACTCGGCGGTGATCGTGGACACCGTGGAAGAGCTGGACGGCCTCACCCCCGCCCAGATCAGCGCTGCGGCCGACGCCGCCGCCGCGCGCGGGCATGAAGGCAAGTACGCCATCACCCTGCTCAACACCACCGGCCAGCCGCCCAATGCCCAGCTGACCAACCGCGCCCTGCGCCAGCGCATCCACGAGGCCTCGGTGGCCCGCGGCGCGCGCGGCAACGAATGGGACAACCGCCCGATCCTCTCTCGGGTCGTGCAGCTGCGCGACGAGCGCGCCAAGATGCTCGGCTACCCGAACCACGCGACCTACGTGCTCGAGGAAGCCACCGCCGGCACCCCGCAGGCCGTCAACGACATGCTCGGCCAGCTGGCCCCGGCCGCCGTCGCCAACGCAAAGCGCGAGGCGGAGAAGCTGCAGGCCATGATCGACCAGGAGCAGGCCGCCAAGGGCGAGCCCAGTTTCCAGCTGGCCCCGTGGGACTGGTCCTTCTACACCGAGAAGGTGCGCCAGGCCGAATACAACTTCGACGAATCCCAGCTCAAGCCCTACCTGGAGATGATGAACGTGCTGGAGAACGGCGTGCTCTACGCCGCCACCCAGCTCTACGGCATCACCTTCAAGGAACGCACCGACCTGCCGAAGTACCACCCCGACACCTGGGTGTACGACGTGTTCGACCACGACGGCTCGCAGCTGGCAATCTTCATCTTCGACCCCTACGCGCGCGACTCCAAGCGCGGCGGCGCGTGGATGAACTCCTACGTCTCGCAGTCGCACCTCATGGACACCAAGCCGGTGGTGGCCAACCACCAGAACATCACCAAGCCGCCCGCCGGTGAGCCGACCCTGCTCACCTGGGACGAAGTGACCACGATGTTCCACGAGTTCGGCCACGCCCTGCACGGCATGTTCTCGGACGTCGAGTACCCCTACTTCAGCGGCACCAGCGTCCCGCGCGACTTCGTCGAGTTCCCCTCGCAGGTCAACGAGATGTGGGCCGACTGGCCGTCGATCCTCGCCAACTACG
>JAAYXJ010000194.1 GCA_012515985.1 Gammaproteobacteria bacterium | reverse complement strand
CCAGCGCCCGCGACAGCTCGACGGCGCGCGGCCAGTCGATCCAGGCGCCCAGCCGGCCGACTGCAGTGCCGGCGGGCGGCGCGGGCGTGGCGCCGGCAACGCGCGCGAGCAGGCGCGCGAGGGTGGGCGCGCCGACGGAGGGCGGGGGGAGCTGTTGCACCGGGGGGGTCTGGCCAAAAAACGGCCATTCTACAGAGCATCCCGGCCCCAGTGCCCGCCGGGCGACGGGCGCCGGAGGCCGCCCGTGGTGGCGCGGGGTATCATCACGGGATGCGGAATGACCGCCCCACTCCCCCCACCAGACGACAGGACATCGACGTGGCAGTGAATCAGCAGCAGCGTGACAGGATTGCTTCGGGCAAGGGTTTCATCGCGGCGCTCGACCAGAGCGGCGGCAGCACCCCCAGGGCGCTCGGCCTTTACGGCATCGAGTCCTCGGCGTGGTCGAACGAGGAGGAGATGTTCGACCTGGTGCACCAGATGCGCACCCGCATCGTCACCAGCCCGGCGTTCAACGGCGACCGCATCCTGGGCGCGATCCTGTTCGAGCGCACGCTCGACGGCAGCTTCGAGGGCCAGGACGCCGCCACCTTCCTGTGGGAGACCAAGGGCGTGGTGCCGTTCCTGAAGATCGACAAGGGCCTGGAGGACGAGGCCAACGGCGTGCAGATGATGAAGCCGATCCCGGGCCTGTCCGGGCTGCTGGCCAAGGCCAAGTCGAAGGGTATCTTCGGCACCAAGGAGCGCTCGGTCATCAAGGCCAACAACGCCGAAGGCATCGCCGCCATCCTCGACCAGCAGTTTGATATCGGCCAGCAGGTGCTCGACGCCGGCCTGGTGCCGATCCTCGAGCCCGAGGTGGATATCAAGGCCGCCGACAAGGAGGCCATCGAGGCCGAGATGAAGAAGGGCATCCTCGAGCGGCTGTCGCGCTACAGCGCCGACAACCCGGTGATCTTCAAGCTCACCCTGCCCAGCGTGGACGGCTTCTTCCAGGAGATCGTGGACCACCCGGCGGTGCTGAAGGTGGTGGCGCTCTCGGGCGGCTACACCCGCGCCGAAGCCAACGAGAAGCTGGCGAAGAACCCCGGCGTCATCGCCAGCTTCAGCCGCGCGCTGACCGAAGGCCTGACCGCGCAGCAGAGCGACGACGAGTTCAACAAGGCGCTGGACGAGTCGATCGAGTCGATCTACCGCGCATCGATCGCCTGAGGCCAGGCGATCCATCTTGGACAGCAGGAGGCCGGCGCATTGCGCCGGCCTTTTTCTGCCTGCGCTGTCAGGCCGGCAGCTGCGGCACGGCCACCGGCCGGCCGTCGCTGTCGAGCGCGATCATCACGAAGCGCCCGCGGGTGCAGGTGCGCCGGTCCCCGCTGAGCAGGTCCTCGGCCACCAGCTCCACGTCCACCTGCATCGAGGTGCGCCCCACCTCGACGACGCGGGCGATGGTTTCCACCAGTTGGCCCTGCCGGATCGGCAGCCTGAAATCCACCTTGTCCGAACGCGCGGTCACCACCGCGCGACGCGAATAGCGCGAGGCCGCGATGAACGCGGCCTTGTCCATCCAGGCCAGCGCCTGGCCGCCGAACAGGGTGCCCATGTGGTTGGTGTGGTCCGGGAACACCATTTCCAGCAGGCGCGCCTCGGTGGGCTGGGCCGGGGGCGGCCTCATGCGGGCACCCCGGCAAAATGTGCTTCCACGGCGTCGAGGATCCGTGCGGGCGGCTGGAAGCCAGGCAGGCGCGCCAGTTCCACACCGTCGCCGTACAGCGACAGGGTCGGGGTCTGGCGCAGGCCAAGGGAACGGAACAGGTCTTCGCCAACGTCCTCCAGTCCGACCTTCAACAGCGCAAGGCCGGTGGCAGCAGGATCATCCGCCACCTTGCGCAGCGACATCTCAAGCATCCTGCAGCCCGGGCAGTCCTGCTTGTGGAAATCCACGAGCAGCCGCGGGTGGCTGGTGATGGCGGCGTGGAATTCTTCAGCTGATCGCGCGTGCAGCGTCTTCATGGTGCGGTGTCCTTCGGGTCGGGGCGCGGGCAGCGCCGGCAATGGCCAGGACCTCGTCGGTCCAGCGCCTGATTGTCCGGGTATCCCGGTCGCCATGGGGCATCTGCTCGATCTCCAGCGTCGGCAAGCGGGTGTCGAAGAAGGCAGCGATGCGGCGTACCGCACCACAGTAGTACTCCTCGCCCCACTGCGTCTCGCCGGTGCCGAACACGGCGACGCGCGGCGGCTTGCCGACGGCCTCCACCAGCTGGACGATGAAGCGCTTCATCTCCGGCGGCGTCCGGCCGCCGTTGTCGGTCCACGCTCCGAGCACGTACAGGTCGTGGTGCGGATCCGGGCCGGCGGCATCCAGCCCCTGGATGTCTGTCTCGATCCAGCTCACGTGGTGCAAGCGTTCCTCGCAACGCGCCCGCACCAGGCGGGCGACGTCGCGCGTATTGCCACTCAGCGACGTGTAGGCGATGAGGATGCGCATGGCTCAGAGGTCGTCGAAGCCGTTGTCCACGTTGGTCTTCTTGTAGGAGGCGTTGCGCATCTCGAAGAAGTCGGTCTTGGTCTCGGTGAAGTTGTCCGCGTAGGCACGGATCCACGGCATCACATTCTCGGTGGCGTCCGGATACAGGCTCTCGATGCCCAGCATGCCGGCCATCTTGTTGGCCCGGTATTGCACGTAGCGGATCATTTCATCCACGTTGATCCCGTCGATGCCGTCAAGCACTTCCCCGGTCCACTGCACCTCCAGCTCCACCGCATGCTCGAACGCGCGGTGCACGTATTCCGCCAGCTCGTCGCTCTGCAGCGCGGGGTGTTCGCCGACGATGGCGCGGATCACCTCGCTGATGAACTTGGTGTGGGCCAGCTCGTCGCGGTTGATGAAGCTGATGACCTTGCCGGTGCCCGCCATCCGGTTCTGGCGCACCAGGTTGTAGAAGTACGCAAAACCGGAATAGAAGTTGATGCCCTCCAGGATCGATGACTGGATCAGCGCGCGCAGCAGGGTCTCGGCCGTCTTCTCGCGCATGAAGTCGTCATAGGAGGCCATGATCGGCGCGTTGCGCTTGAGGATCGTGGGGTGGGTGCGGGCGATCTCGAAGATCCGCTTCTGGTTCTCCAGGTCGGTGATCGAGGACAGCACGTAGCTGTAGCTCTCGTTGTGGATGACCTCCTGCTGCCCGATGATCGCCGCGTTGGCGTGCGCGGCCGGGTCCGTGATGTATTCGGCCACGTTGTAGATGAAGCGGGTCTGCGGCGAATCCAGCGTGGCCAGCAGGCCGATGATGGAGTCGTAGGCGTTTTTCTCGCGCGCCGACAGGTCGCCGTACTCGCGCGCGTCGGCCTTCATGTCCACCTCGTCCGGGATCCAGAAGTTGGTGGAGAGCTCCTTGTAGGCCCGGTAGAACGACGGATACGGAATATCGTTCCAGTTGAGGATGCCGCTGGTGCGGCCATTGATGATCCCGGTCGAACGGTTCGGATGGCGCGGCTCGAGGATCCGGATGCGCTCAAGCGGCGTGGCGGTGGTGGGTGCAGGTGCGGACATGGAAGCTTTCTCTACTTGATCCGGCCGTCAGCAACCGGAATGTCTGGAGGAAAGCCCCCCTGGGTCAGGGGGGGCGTGCCCAAGGCGCGGGGGTGTGGGAGCGAAACAGTGCAGGGTCCACGGTTCGCACCGCGAACCGTGGAAGCGGAGCGCAAACGCGCTCAGCTACTGCACCACTCGCACTCGGCAATATCGATGTCGTTGGAGCGTACGTAGTAGGTGGTTTTCAGCCCCTGGCGCCATGCGCTCATGTGCAGCTCCAGCAGGGTGCTGGCGCGGATGGTGCTGGGCACGTAGAAGTTGAAGCTGATCGACTGGTCGACGTGGCGCTGGCGGCGCGCGTTCTGGCGCACGGAGGCGAACTGGTCGAGCTTGTATGAGCCCTTCTCGTAGTACGGCCAAGTCTCCAGCGACAGCCCCGGTGCGGCCACCGGGCGGCGGTAGTCCTTCTTTTCCTCGTAGTAGAACGCCGAGTAGATGGGATCGATCGAGGCGGTGCTGCCAGCGATCTGGGCGGTGGACATGTTCGGCGCAATCGCCATCAGCCAGCCGTTGCGCAGCCCGTTCACCGCCACCTGCGCGGCCAGGTCGAGCCACTGCGCGCTGTTGTAGGCGCGGTCGCGGAAGTAGGCGCCGTTGTGCCAGTCGCTGCCGGTGAAGGCCGGGTAGCTGCCCTTTTCCTTCGCCAGCTCCATGCTGGCCTGCACCGTCAGGTAGTTGATGCGCTCGTACAGCGCATCGCTGAAGTCCTCTGCCTCGGACGTGTTCCAGTGGATGCCTTTCTGGGCCAGCAGGTGGTGCCAGCCACAGGTGCCCAGGCCGATCGCGCGGTACTTCCGGTTGGTGATGGTGGCCTGCGGCACCGGCAGCTGGTTGAGGTCGATCACGTTGTCGAGCATGCGGACCTGGATCGGGATCAGGCGCTCGAGGACGTCGGTGATCAGGTCCACCTGGCCGTCACTCGGGACGATCGCCCGGCCCAGGTTGATCGATGACAGGTTGCAGACCACGAAGTCGCCGGCCTGCTTCGTGGTCACGATCTGGTTGCCGGAAATGATCTCCTGCATCAGCCGGGTGGGGCTCATGTTCTGCAGGATCTCGGTGCACAGGTTGGACGAAT
>JAAYXJ010000193.1 GCA_012515985.1 Gammaproteobacteria bacterium | reverse complement strand
CTGGCCGGTGCACTCGCGGTTCTTGTCGCTGGGGGTGTCGGTGAGCTTGTCCACGATCTGCGCGGTGAGCAGCGATTCCAGCAGGCCCACCACCGCCAGCGTGGCCGCCAGCAGGTACTGCAGTCCGTGGTCGCGTACCAGGTCGATCATCACCAGCGCCATCGCGCCGGTGGCGGCGGAGATCATGCCCGGCCGCCCGCCGGTGAACGCGATCACCACCGCGATGCAGAACGACGCGTACAGGCCGACCTTGGGGTCGACCCCGGCGATGATGGAGAAGGCGATGGCCTCGGGGATCAGGGCCAGCGCCACGACGGTGCCGGCGAGCACGTCGCCGCGCACGTTGCCGAACCATTCCTGGCGCAGCGTGGAAAAATTCATTTGGGAAATCCTGCCCGTGACTCGCGAAGGGACGCCGCTCTGCGCGGCCGCGTGCTCGGGTCAACAGCTAGGGCGGCAGGATTGTGGGCATGTCCGGAAGGAGTGCGCTTGACCGGCCATTGTAACAAGGCCCCCGGAGCGCGCCATCGGCCATGATCTCCCCTGACGGGTACCGCATGCGCGGGCGGGGGATCCTGCGGCGTATTGCAGGCTCATCCAGACCGTGGAGTACTGCCGATGAAAAGATTCCTGCTGGTTGCAGGCCTGTTGCTGGGCCTGGCCGGGACCACGATGGCGCACAGCCCGGTGGATCTGGACGTCATCGATGCCGACATGGCCGGGGCGCGGACCCAGGTGCTGGTGCTGGGGACGTATCACCTGGCGGAACACGCCGGCGAATTCGATCCCGCATCACTGGAGCCGCTGCTGCAACGGCTGGAGGCGTTTGCGCCGGACGTCATCACGATCGAGCAGGTCCCGGGCGAACAGTGCGACATGGTGATGCGGCATCCGCAGGTGTACAGCGTGGATGACTGGAAGGCGCGCTGGTGCTTCGACACGGCCCCGGCCCGGGCCGCCACCGGGCTTGACCTGCCCGCGGCGATCGCCCGCATGCACGCGCTGCTGGGAGACTGGCCACAGCACCCCACCCCGGCCCAGCGGCGTGAGCTGGCAGCCGTGTTCCTGGCCGCGGGAGATCCCTCCTCGGCGCTGGTGCAGTGGCTGCAGCTGGATGCGGACGGGCGCAGGGCGGGAGACGGCCTGGACCAGGCGCTGGTGGACCTTCTGGCGGAGCGCGCCCGGCGCAGCGGCGAGGTCACCTTGATCGCAGCCCGCCTGGCATCGCGGCTGGGCCTGGCCCGGCTCCACCCGGTGGATGACCACACCGGGGACGATCACTCCGGGGACGATGGGTTCATCGGCGACGGCCAGGCCTATGGCGCCGCGATCCAGGCGGCGTGGGACACGCGCGGCAGCGCGGTCGCCGATGCCATGGCGCGGGGCCTCGCCGCGCTGCGCCGGGGGGACATGCTGGAGGCGTATCGCCACATCAACGCCCCCGCGGTGCTGCAGACCAAGGTGGAAGCGGACTTTGGCGCCAACCTTGCCCATCCGTCCCCGGAGGGCTACGGACGGTTTTACGTTGGCGGCTGGGAAATCCGCAACCTGCGCATGGTCGCCAACATCGGTAAAACCTTCCGCGGCCGCCCCGGCGCACGGGTGCTCACCATCGTCGGCGGCATGCACAAACCCTGGTTCGACACCTGGCTTGGGCAAATGCAGGGCGTGGACATCGTCGACGTGCAGGAAGTGCTGCGCTGAGGCGCGCCGGCCCGGCGCGCCGCGCGATACCGGCCGCCGGGTCTCAGCGCGGCCCCATCACCACGTCGAGGTCGTTGCCCTGGGGCATGCCGCCGCGGCGCTGGACGGTGCCGTCCTCATTGCGGAACACCAGCGCGGGCGTGCCGCGGAAACCCAGTTCCATCATCAGCAGGTGGTTGGATTCCAGGACCGAGCGGATGTTGGGCGGCACGCTGGCCGCCGCCGGCACGCCACCCTGGCGGAAGCGCTGCTCGTTTTCGGCCAGGCGCGCGGAGGGGTCCTTCGACGCCAGGATCGTGGCCACCTTGTTGGCGCTGTCCTGCTTGATCACCCCCACCATGACGTGCCGCAACTGCACCTTGCCGGCGTCCACCCACGGGCGGGTCTCCTGCCACAGCTGGTTGCAGAACGGGCAGTTGGGATCGCTGAAGGTGTAGACCACCCGCGGCGCGTCCGGGCTGCCGTCCAGGACCCATTCGGAGGCTTCCAGCTGCGACCAGATGCGGTCGCCCATCGGCTTGGCCACCAGCTCCTGCAGCTTCATGAGATCGCGCTCGTTGCCGCGGCTGTCCACGCGGGTGCCGACGATGGCGTCGCCGCCCGCGGTGACGTACACCGCGATCGGCTGCTGCCCGGCGACGGCGGCGAATGCGCGCAGCCCGTCGTCGGAGCCGAATTCCTCCACGATGGTCAGGCCGCTGGCCTCCAGGGCGTCGAGCACAGGCGGGCGCTCGCCGGGATCGGCGTTGGTGCAGGCAGTGGTGGCCAGGGCCGCCGCGCCCAGGCACAGGGCGGTCAGGGTGGAAAAGCGGGACATGTTCACTCCATGGGGTTGGAAACGGGTCGGGCGCCGAACTGGCGTCCCAGGGTGTCGGCGAGGCTGGCGCCGGTGAGCTCGCCCATGTGGCTGTCCACCAGGCGCCCGTCGGGGCTGAAATACAAGGTTGTGGGCAGGGCCCGGGCGCCGGTCTCGGCCATGGTGCGCGAGTGCGGGTCGCGCAGGATGTTGTCCAGCTGCAGGCCTTCGTCGGCCAGGAAGCGCTGGATGGTCTGCACGTCTTCGCCCTGGTTCACCAGGACGAAGCTGACATCGGGATAGGCCGCCTGGGCGCGCTCGATCACCGGCATCTCGCGGCGGCACGGCGGGCACCAGGTGGCCCACATGTTCAACACGACCGGCCGGCCGGAATATTCGCCCAGGTCGACCGGCCGGCCTTCCAGGTCGGCGAGGGCCACGTCAGGCATCGGCGATGCGCTGTACTGCATCCACCACAGCGCGCCGCCGGCCGCGCCCCAGGCCAGGGTGCCGGCGGCGATCCCGGCCAGCACCGGGCGGCGCAGGGCGGCCGCTGCCCGCGTTCGCCAGGCCACGAAGCCAATCCCCGCCGCCAGGCCGGCCCACCAGACGAACCCGCCATCGCCGATCTGGATGATCGTCAGCGGCGCCGCGGCGTATTCACGCCACCACGCCACCACGAAGGCCAGGCGCGCGACCAGCAGGCCGATGAACAGCGCATCGACCACCATCGCGCCCGCCGGCTTGACCGGCGACCCGGGCAGCCTGCGGGCCAGCGCGCGCGCCACTGCCCAGGCCACCAGCGCGGCCAGCGCCACCACCACGGCGCGGATCGGGAACGGACCCACGCCCATCATGGTGCACCTGCCGCGTCGAGCCGGGCCATGAAGCCGCCCGCATCGATGTCGCCCACCGTGCGCTGCGCGCGCCGCTCCTCGCCGTCAGGGCCGATGAGGATCATCGTGGGCGGACCCACCACCTGCCAGTGCGCCATCAGCTCCCGGTCCACGCTGTCGTTGGCGGTGACGTCCGGGCGCAGCACCTGCATCTGTGCCAGGCGCGGCGCGACGGCCGCATCGCCGAACACCTCGCGTTCGATGATGTGGCAGCTCACGCACCAGTCGGCGTAGAAGTCGATCATGGTCCACTCCCCCCGCGCGCCGGCCTCGGCAATGCGCGCATCGACGTCGGCGATGGACTTGGCGGCCACGTAATCCGGCTTTGCCGGCGCGGCCGGGCCGGTGGCTGCGACCGCGGCGCCGAAGTGTTCCAGCGGGCGCAGGGCGGAGTCCCCTCCCGAGGCCGCACCCACCAGCATCAGCGTGGACCACAGGCCGGCGAAGACTGACGCGAAGCGCAGCGGCCAACCGGCCTGGCCGTCCGCCGGCAGGGCTTTCGCCCACGCGAACAGGCCGACCGCGATCGCCAGCGCCCAGGCGCCCCACAGCATCAGCCCGGCCGGCCCCGGCAGGAACCGGTCCAGCATGTAGATCGCCATGGCCACCATCACGAAGCCGAATACCTTGCGCACCCGTTCCATCCACGGCCCGGGCCGGGGCAGGATGCGCGGGCCGAACAGCGCGATCAGCATCAGCGGCAGGCCCATGCCCAGCCCCAGCGCGAACAGCGCGATGCCGCCCGTGGCCGCACTGCCGGTCTGGCCGATGTAGAGCAGGGCGCCGGCCAGCGGCGCCGTCATGCAGGGGCCGACCAGCAGCGCCGACAGGAATCCCAGTGCCGCCGCGCCGCCGAGGTTGCCGCCCTGGCGGCCGCGGCTGGCGCTGTCCAGGCGGTTGGCCAGGGCCGCCGGCAGGCGCAGCTCGAACGCGCCGAACAGCGACGCCGCCAGCACCAGGAACAGCGCCGCGAATGCGCCCAGCAGCCACGGGGATTGCAACGTTGCCTGCAGGTTGGCCCCGGCCAGGCCGGCGATCACGCCAACGGCGGCGTAGGTGGCCGCCATCGCCAGCACGTAGGCACCGGTCAGGATCGTCGCCCGCCGCGGCCCGGCGCCGCTGCCCACCACCATGCCCGACACGATCGGGATCATTGGCAGCACGCACGGCGTGAACGTCAGCAGCAGCCCGAAGCCCATGAACACCAGCGCCCCGGCCACCGGGCCCAGCGACGCCAGGCGGGCGGCGGCGGCCTGGTCATCGGCCAGTCGGTCGCCTGGTGGGGCAGCGGCGCCGGCCGCGGTGGGCGTCCCGGCCGGTTCGGCACCGGCCGCCGCGGCGTCGGCGCTTTCCGGCAGCGCCACGCTCAGGGTCTGCGGCGGATAGCAGATGCCGGCTTCCGCACAGCCCTGCCAGTGCAGGGTGAGCGGCCCGGCGGCAGTGGCAGGCACTTCCAGCGCCATGCCCGGCGGCAGGTAGACCTCGGTATCGCCAAAGAACTCGTCGTGGCGCGGGACCCCGTCGGGAAGATCGAGATCCACTGCCTGGCCCGAGGCGTCCTCCGCGCGCAGGGCGTGGCGGTAGATGTAATAGCCATCGGCGATCTGCATGGCGACCCGCCACGCGCGTCCTTCCAGGACGGGCGCTTCCGGCACGAATACTTCTTCGGCCAGCAGGAACTCCGGCCCGGCGTCCTGCGCGTCCCAGGATGGAAACGGACTGGACCACGCGGCGGTGGAGAAGACGCTGTACAGCACGAGCACGACCAGCAGGTGGGGACTGGATGGCAAAACGGGCCTCCGGCAGTGGGATCCGGCACAGCCTGCCGGGGAGGGGTTAAGTCAGACTTAACCGCAGCGTAGTGACATGGCCGTCCCCAGGGTTCAAGGTGGCCGGATGCGCGTATTGCTGGTGGAAGACGATGACCTGATCGCCAGCGGCGTGGTGGCCGGGCTGAGGGCGCACGGCATCCACGCCGAGCGGGTGGCGGATGCCGCCGGCGCCGAGGCGGCGTGTGCCGGCGAGCGATACGACGCGCTGGTGCTGGACCTCGGCCTGCCCGACCGCGACGGCATGGAGCTGCTGGCCGACCTGCGCAGGCACGACCGCGACCTGCCGGTGGTGATCCTGACCGCGCGCGATGCGGTCGAGTCCCGCCTGGACGGCCTGCATGCCGGCGCCGACGACTACATGGTCAAGCCGTTCGACCTGCGCGAACTGGCCGCGCGGCTGCACGCGGTGGTGCGGCGCGCGCAGGGTCGCGCGGTGCAGGCGATCGAGGCCGGGCCGCTGCGGCTGGAGCCCGAGAGCGGACAGGCCTGGCTGGAGGGCGAGCCGGTGTCGCTGTCGCGCCGCGAGCTCGACCTGCTGGTGCACCTGGCCGACGCGCGTGGGCGCTGGCTGGGCGCCGATGCCCTGCATGAGCGCCTGTACGGGCTGGAGGTGGAGATCGGCAGCAACGCGCTCAACGTGCACATCCACAACATCCGCCGCAAGCTCGGTCCGGACGCGATCCAGACCAGCCGCGGACTGGGCTATCGCCTGGGCTGGAGGCCGGCATGAGCCTGCGCCTGCGCGCCGTGCTGATCGCCGGGGTGGCGCTGGCGCTGCTCTGGACCCTGGCCGCGGCCTGGATGCTGCAGGACGTGCACAGCCGCGTGGACCGGACCCTCGACCAGCGCCTGGCCATGTCCGCGCGCATGGTGTCCGGGCTGATGCAGCGCGCAACGCTGATGCCCGCAGGTCCCGACGCGTTGCTGGAGCCGATCACGGTGGGCGGGGGACAGGGCATCGCCTGCCAGGTCCGCACCCAGCGCGGGGAGATCGTGGCCGCCACCAGCGGCGCGCCCCTGGCGGCGCTGGACGTGCCGGCGCCGGGCTTTGCCGACCGCCATGTGGACGGCGAGGTGTGGCGCACCTACACGCTGCGCTTTGGCGACCACTACATCACCACCGCCGACCGCATCGACGAGCGCGGCACCCTGGCGCGCGGCATCCTGCTCGCCGCAGGCGTGCCCTTCGTGGTGGCGCTGCTGGGCGGCCTGCTGGCGCTGTGGATCGGGATCTCGCGCGGGCTGGCGCCGCTGGACGCGCTGCGCCGCACCCTGCAGGCGCGCGATGCCGAATCGACCGAGCCGGTGGACGGTGCCGGCGCCCCGGCCGAGCTGCGGCCGCTGATCGACGCGCTCAACGGACTGCTCGAGCGGCTGGCCGCGGCGCTGGGCCAGCAGCGGGCGTTCACCGATGCCGCCGCCCACGAGCTGCGCACGCCGCTGACGGTGGTGGACACCCACCTGCAGGTGGCGCGGATGGCGGCCGGGCCGGACGCCGAATCGCTGCGCAGCGCGGGGGAAGGGGTGCGCCGCCTGCGCCACACGCTGGACCAGCTCATG
>JAAYXJ010000192.1 GCA_012515985.1 Gammaproteobacteria bacterium | reverse complement strand
TCGCGTAGTCATTGGCCGCGGTGAGCGGGAAGTTGAGCGTGCCGGCTCCGTCGGCGGCCAGCTGCACGCTGCGCGTGCCCTCGCCCACCGCGATCGGACCTTCGCCCTCGGCACGCACCGTGAATTCGCCATCGCGGCCGGTGAAATTGGTGAGGTCCAGGGTCAGCGTGCTGCGGTCACCGGGCGCAAGCACGCGCGGCATGCTGGCCTCGGCCACGATCGGCGCGCGCACCACTGATTCAGCGTCACGGTTGCCGTACGAATCCTCCGACCAGACCAGGGCGGAGACCCGGAGAGTGCCGTTGAAGTCCGGCACCGGCAGCTCGACGGTGGCATTGCCGCTGGCATCCAGCTGCACGGGGCCTGAGAACAGGTCCACGGTCTGCACCCGCGCGGTTGGACGGCGTGCCTGCGGCAGCGCATCCAGCGCCATGTCGCCGCCGAAGCGGATCCGCGCGGTGCCGCCCTCGTGGCTTTCGATCACCCGGCCGTAGATGTCGTAGGCGTCGATGGCAAAGCGCCGCTGGGCGAAGAAATGCGCCACCGCATCCGGCACCGGGAAGCGGGTGATGTTGAGGATGCCAACGTCCACCGCGGACACCGTGGCATGCGCCTGCCTGCCGGCCAGCTGCGGCACCGCCAGCGTGACACGCAGCGGCTGCTCCGGCCGCACCAGCTCCGCCACCTTCAGCCCGACCGCGACCCGGCGATCGCGGCGGGCCATCGGTACATGGGCCACGCCCACGGCCCGCGCCGGCGTGGTCACGTCAACCGCGCGGCCCCCGCGGAACACCAGCGCGGTCACGTACACGTCATGCCGTTCCCAGGCCTCGGTCACCGGGATGCTGAAGGTGCTGCCCGGGCCGGCCTCGATCGACTGCACGTACAGCAGCTCATCGCTTTCCACCAGCAGCAGGCCCGTACCCGGATGCGGCGGAGTGACCGTGACCTCGAGCGTGTCGCCGGCCCGGTAGGCGGTCCTGTCCAGCGCAAGCTTGACCTTGTCCGGGCGCGCGTCCAGCCCGCGGTTGCCGTCGTCCCAGCTCCAGCCGGCACGGAACGGGAAGCGCATCACCAGCCCGGTGTGCGGATCCTCCACGTCGATCCGGTACTCGCCCCACTCCACCGGGAAATCGAACCGGACCGCGGCTTCCCCGGCGTCGACGGTCCGGGTCTCCACTTTTTCGAAGCGGCGGGTGAAGTCGTAGTTCCAGCCGCCCTCGTCGTCGTGGCGCCAGTGGTAGTCGCGATGCTCGCGCACCAGTGTCACCTGCAGGCCGTCGATCGGCACCGGCGCGCCTTCGGGATCCACACGCACCAGCTCGAAGCCAGCGCGGGCATTGGCGTCGGCGCCCTCGTCGGGATCGAACAGGGGCCGCAGGCCGACCAGCGCATTGGCCGGCCACAGCACCCTTTTCAGGCTGCGGTTGACGCTGCGGCCCCCGCTTTCATACAGGCTGCCGGTGACCACGGCGGCGATCGGCGTGACCGGGCGGGCTTCCCCGGGCAGATCGATCTCCTGGACAAGCCTGCCGTCCGCATCGAGTTCGGCATCGATCACCTCCCGCGCCTCGCGCGGCAGTTCCACCGTCGGGTCGCCGAAGAAATGGTCGGGCATGCCTTCCACCGGATGCCGTTCAACGGACACCGCCATGGTCGCGCTGAAGCGGTTGCCGGCCGCCGGCGCCCCGTACAGGTAGGCCCCGGCGGCCCGCAGCCGCAGCGGCTCGCCCGGTGCCAGCCGTGGCTGCGCGCTGGACAGCTCAAGCTTCATCCGCTCGGGCAGGAACTCCTCGATCCGCAGCGTCATTCCCTGGACGGCCTCGCGACTGCCGGGATCGGTGCGGAACTCGACCTGCCAGCGGCCGGTGGGCGCGTCCGCGGGGATCTCGCGTTCCATCCGGTAATAGCCCTGCGGACCGGCATCAAGCCGGGTTTCGAAGAAGGTGCGCCCGTCCGGCTGCTTGAGCCGCGCAAACAAGGGCTGTGCTCCATCCTCGCCAGCGGGAAGCTGGCGGCCATCGTGGTCGCGCAGCAGGGCCGACACCCGCACCGTCTCCCCCGGCCGGTACAGGTCGCGTCCGGACCAGGCAAAGACATCAAACGTCGCCTGCCCGCGCCCTGCCACCGCGAACTCCGACAGGTCCAGCGCCGGCTGGTTGAATGGCAGCAGCGACACGTCGCGGCCGCGGCTGGCCACCAGCACGTGGGCGGCATCCAGGGAATAGTTGAACAGCGCGTTGCCGTTGCGATCGGTCTCGCCCCGGTAGACGGTCTCGCCCCTGCCATCGAGCACCCGCAGCGAGACGCCCGAATGCGCCGCGCCGCTCTCCAGCGAGGCGGTGTGCACGAACAGCTGGTCTTCATACGCGCGCGCGTGCAGGCCGATATCGCTGACCGTGAAGAAGGCGGTCTCGTATTCGCTGTCGAATGCGCCGGCGCGCTTCATCACCGCGAAGTAGAGCCCCGGTTCCTGCAGTTCGGCGATGTCCTGTACCGGCAGGTAGGTCAGGATGCGCTCGTTGCGCTCGCCGCCCAGCACGAAGCGGTTGACGTACACCGGCTCGGCCATGCGGGACAGCGGGGTGCGGCCGCCCCAGTCCGCCTCCAGGTCCCAGCTGCCCCGGCGGCCTCCACGCTGGTACTGGTTGAAGAAGCGCGGCACTTCGCTTTCGCGCACGCGCAGGAATTCGACGTCCACCTCGGGCACGTTGAGCGAAACCACGGGAAGCCCGCGGCTGCCGCGTGCCGGAAGCACGCTGCCCTGCGAGGCAAAGCCTGCGAGCGGCGCGAGATCGCCGGTATGGATGCTGCGCCTGGTCTCTTCGCCCAGCGCGGTCCCATCGGCCGCCATGAGACGGGCGGAAACGGTGACCGCATAGTCGCGGTTGGCCTCGGCGTTGGGGTAGCGCAGGGTGCGGTTGTCTTCGTCCAGCGACCAGCCGCCCTCGACTGCCGCCGGCCCTTCCAGCCGGACCAGCGAATCGAAATCCTGGGTGGGCACGAGCGGCTGCGAGAATTCCAGCACCAGCGACAGTCCGTCGCTGCGCTCATCGACCCATGCCCGGGCCAGCCCGAAGCCTTCCACTTGGGCACGCTCGGCCTGGATCGCTTCGCCGCTGGGCCTGGGCAGCTGGCCGGACGGATCGCGGCTGCATGCGCCCAGCGCAAGTGCCAGGGCCAGCAGCCACAGCAGCCACAGCAGCCAGCGCCGGCCGGCAAAGGCCATCCGTGCATCCTTCGACCCCATGCCTGCTGCCTCCCTCGGCGCGCCGTGATGGCGGAAGTATAGACATCAGCCAGCCGTGGCGGCCGCGTCAGGCACCCGGCCAGCGGTGGCGGCGGCAACGCCGCCGCCATCATGGATCAGCTGGCGGGCTGGTCCCCGGGAGCCTCGCCCTGCGGCCCGTCCGCGCGCACGGCCGTGACATCCAGGTCCTCCGGCCCGGCCGGTTCGGCCTCGTCGTCGTCGCCGTTCTCCTCGATCGAGGTGTCAATGCGTTCGATGGCCTGCAGCTTCTCGCCATCGCCCAGCCGCATCAGGGTCACGCCCTGGGTGTTGCGGCCGACCTGGGCGATCTCCGAAGCGCGGGTGCGCACCAGCGTGCCGCCGTCGGAGATCAGCAATACCTCGTGGCGGTCGGCGATCTGCACCGCGCCCACCAGGTCGCCGTTGCGCTCGCTGGTCTGGATCGCGATCACGCCCTGGATGCCGCGGCCCTTGCGCGGATACTCGGACACCGGGGTGCGCTTGCCGAAACCGTGTTCGGTGGCGGTCAGGATGTCGCCGTTGCCGTCGGCCACCACCACGATCATGCTGCACACCGTCTCACCCTCGGCCAGGCGCATGCCGCGCACGCCGGTGGCGGTGCGGCCCATCGGCCGGACCTCGTTCTCGTCGAAGCGCACGGCCTTGCCGTTGGAGGCGAACAGCATGACGTCGCTGGAGCCGTCGGTGAGCTCGGCGTTGACCAGCGCATCGCCCTCTTCCAGGTTGATCGCGATCTTGCCGCGCTGCAGCCGGTACTCGAACTCGGTCAGCGGGGTCTTCTTGACCGTGCCGTTGCGGGTGGCGAAGAACACGTACTGGTCTTCGGCGTACTCGCGCACCGGCACAACGGCCTGTACCTTCTCGCCCTCCTCCAGCGCGATCCAGTTGACGATCGGCCGCCCGCGCGCGTTGGGCCCGGCATCGGGGAGCTGGTACACCGGCAGCCAGAACACCCGCCCGGCACTGGTGAAGGTGAGCAGGGTGTCGTGGGTGTTGACCAGCCACAGCTGGTCGATGAAATCCTCGTCCTTGGTCGCCGCCGCGTTGCGGCCGCGGCCGCCGCGACGCTGCGCGCGGTAGGCGGTGACCGGCTGGCGCTTGGCATAGCCCGCGTGCGACAGCGTGACCACCACGTCTTCCGGCGCGATCAGGTCGAGGATGTCCAGGTCTTCCTCGCTCTCGCGGATCTCGCTGCGGCGCTCGTCGCCGAACTCTTCCTTGACCGTGCGCAGCTCGGTGCGGATCACCTCCAGCAGCACGTCGGGATCCTCGAGGATCTCGATCAGGCCGCGGATCGTCTCCAGCAGCTGGCGGTATTCATCGGTGAGCTTCTCCTGCTCCAGTCCGGTCAGGCGGTGCAGGCGCATCTCCAGGATCTGCTGGGCCTGGGTCTCGGTGAGCTGGTAGCGGCCGTCCACCAGGCCCACGCCCTTGGGCAGGCCCTCGGGGCGCGAAGCCTCGGCGCCCGCGGCCTCCAGCAGCGATGCCACCAGGCCGGGCTCCCAACTGCGGGCCAGCATCCGCTCGCGCGCCTCGTTGGGGTTCTCCGACGTCTTGATCAGCTCGATCATCTCGTCGATGTTGGCGA
>JAAYXJ010000191.1 GCA_012515985.1 Gammaproteobacteria bacterium | reverse complement strand
GGAAGCTTCCGCACGGGCGGCCGCCGATGCGGAGTTCGTCGCCGGGCATGAGGCCTGGCGTGCCGAGCGGCATGCGCGCCTGCTGGCGCCAGACGGCTGGACCGGGCTCATCGGCCTGCACTGGATCAAGCTGGACGCGCACTACCTGGGCAGCCGCAGCGGGATGCGGCTGGCCATGGGGCCGCCGCGGCTCGGGCTCCTGCAGCGGCGCGAGGGACGGCTGTACTTCGTTCCCGAGCGTGGCGTTGATGTGTCGGTGGGCGGCGAGCCGGTGACCGGCAGGATCGAACTGCACGACGATCGCAGCCAGGCGCCCACCCTGGTCGATTTCGACGGCGGACTCGGCCAGTTCGGAATCATCCGCCGCGGCGGCCGCCAGGCCGTGCGGGTGCGCCACATGGAGGCGCCTTCGCGTGCCAGCTTTTCGGGCGTGGACTACTGGCCGGTGGACCGCGGCTGGAGCGTCCAGGCGCACTTCAGGCCCCATCCACCCGGGCGCAGCCTTGAAGTGCCGCTGATCGTCGGTGGCGTGGAGACCGTGGCCAACCCGGGCCTGGTGGAATTCGAGCGCGACGGCCAGCTGTTCGCGCTGGAGGCCATGGACGACGGCGACGGCGGCCTGCTCGTGATCTTCGCCGATCGCACCTCGGGCCATGGCAGCTATGGTGGCGGCCGCTACCTGGACGTCGCGATGCCCGGCGCCGATGGCCGCGTGGTGCTGGACTTCAACCGTGCATACAATCCGCCGTGTGCGTTCACGAACCATGCGACGTGTCCGCTGCCGCCGCCGGGGAACCGCCTTGACCTGGCGATCCCGGCCGGTGAGAAAGCGCACGCGCCGGCTGGTTGACCCGACCTCAACCGGAGAAACCCTGATGTTGAAAGCATGCCTGACCGGGCGCCGCGTTCTTCCCCTCCTGCTCCTGGCGCTCGCTGCGCTGGCCTTCAATGGCGCGGCCCTTGCGAAGGAAACGCAGAAGGCGGCATCCCCCTCGGGGCCGGCGGCCGTGGAGCCGCCGGTTCCGCTGCTGTGGAGGGTGAGCTCCGGAGAGCGCTCCGTGTACCTGCTGGGCTCGTTCCACCTGCTCAAGCCGGATGATTACCCGCTGTCGCCCGATGTGGACATGGCATTTGAAGACTCGGACGCCGTGGTCTTTGAAATCCCGCCGGCAGAAATGCAATCCCCCGAGCTGGGCGTGAAGATGGGGCAGGCCGGCATGCGCACCGACGGCACCACGCTCGACAGCGCGCTGCCGGCGGAAACCGTCGCCGCACTGCAGGCGTGGACCGAGGAGAACGCGGCAACCCTGCAGCAGATGCAGCTGCCGCCCCAGGTACTGCAGATGTTCCATCCGTGGTTCGTCTCCCTGATGGTCACCGTGACCGAGATGGGCAAGTACGGCCTGGACCCCGAGCTCGGCCTGGACAACCACATGGCCAACCGCGCAGCGGAAGCGGACAAGCCGACCTCCGGACTGGAGACGGCGGACCAGCAGATCGAGTTCTTCACCGGCATGAGCGAGCAGGAGCAAGTGCAGTTCCTGCAGTCCGCGCTGAAGGCGACCGGCGAGGAGGGCCGGCTGGAGATCGCCAGGCTGCATGACGCCTGGCGCAGCGGCGATGACCGCGTGATCTGGGAAGAGATGGCGGTGGAAATGCGCGAGGAATTCCCTGCCGTTTACCAGCGCATCAACGTCGACCGCAACGATGCGTGGGTTCCGCAGCTGGAGGCGATGCTCGGCCCGGACGGGACCGG
>JAAYXJ010000190.1 GCA_012515985.1 Gammaproteobacteria bacterium | reverse complement strand
TTGACGCCGGCGTGGGCACCGCCTCCGACGCCGCGATCGCAATGGAGCTGGGCTGCGACGGCGTGCTCATGAACACCGCCATCGCCGGGGCCAGGGATCCGGTGCGCATGGCCCGGGCGATGAAGCTCGCGGTGCGCGCCGGCCGCGACGCCTTCCTCGCCGGCCGCATCCCGCGCCGCCGCTACGCCAGCGCCTCCTCGCCCGAAGATGGCCTGCTCAGCTGATGCCCAGGCTGCAGCCCTGTAGGAGCGCGCCATGCGCGCGAAGCCGCGTGACCTGTCAAACGGGCACCGGCCTGTCGGGCGCGGCGCCGGAACCGGAGCCCCGGCCGACCCCACGCGGCGCAACGGTATTCATGCGGCTTCGCGCGCATGGCGCGCTCCTACAGGGGGAGGCGGCCTGACATGACGCAGGCCGGGCGCGGAAAGCCTTACACCGAGGACCCCGACAGACGGCGGGTGCGCAGCTTCGTGCTGCGCCAGGGCCGCTTCACCGAGGCCCAGCAGCGCGCGTTCGACGAACTGTGGCCGCGCTTCGGGCTGGATTACCAGGGCGCGCCCCGCGACTTCGCGGCCGAATTCGGCCGCACCGCGCCGCTGGTGCTGGAGATCGGCACCGGCAACGGCGAGGCCCTGCGTTTCGCCGCCGCGCACGATCCGGACCGCAACCACATCGGCATCGAGGTGCACGCCCCCGGCGTGGGCCGGCTGTTGAACGCGCTTGCGGAAGACGGCAGCACCAATGCCCGCGTCTACCACCACGATGCGGTCGAGGTGCTGGAGAACGAAATCACCGACGCCAGCCTCGATGAGGTGCGGATCTACTTCCCCGATCCCTGGCACAAGAAGCGCCACAACAAGCGACGGCTCGTGCAGCCACCGTTTGCCCAGCTGCTGGTGCGCAAGCTGGTGCCGGGCGGACGCTTGCACCTGGCCACCGATTGGCAGGACTATGCGGAGCACATGTGGGACGTGCTCGACGCCACCGCCGGCCTGCGCAACCGCGCCGGGCCGCGCGGCCACCTGCCGCGGCCGGAATGGCGGCCGCAGACCCACTTCGAGACCCGCGGCCAACGGCTCGGCCACGGGGTCTGGGACCTGATCTACGACCGCGTGGCCGACGGACGCACCTGACCATCTGAGACACCCCACCGGGCATGGACACCGCACTCGCGCTCACCACCGACATGAAGATCGTCCTCGGTCTGGTGGCGCTGACGATGGTGCTGTTCCTGTTCCAGCGCGTGCGCGCCGACCTGGTGGCACTGGTGATGCTGGTGCTGCTGGGGCTGACCGGCCAGGTCGCGCCCGAGGACGTGTTCAACGGCTTCTCGTCCAACGCGGTCATCAGCGTCATCGCCACCATGATCCTGGGCCTGGGCCTGGACCGCACCGGCGCGCTCAACCGCCTGGCCGGCTGGCTGCTGCGGCGCGCGCGCGGGGTGGAGGAAAGGCTGCTGCTGCTGACCTCGGCGATCGCCGGCATGAACTCCTCGATCATGCAGAACCCGTCGGTCATGGCGCTGTACCTGCCGGTGATCTCGCGGCTGTCATCGCGCACCGGCATCAGCCTGTCGCGGATGCTGCTGCCGGTGGGCGTGGCGATCGTGATGGGCGGCACCCTGACCATGGTCGGCAACTCGCCGCTGATCATGCTCAACGACCTGCTGGTGTCGGCCAACGCCAACCTGCCCTCCGGCGCGGCCACGCTGACCCCGCTGAACATGTTCGCGCCGGCGCCGATCGGCCTGGCGCTGCTGGTGGCGGGACTTGCGTATTTCCACTTCTGGGGCAACCGCCAGCTGCGCGGCGGCAAGGACGCGAGCGTGGCCCCCGGGCGCACCCAGAGCTACTTCGCACGGGTCTACGGCATCGAGGGCGACCTGTTCGAGCTCACCGTCACCGCCGACAGCCCGCTGGTGGGGATGACCTTCGGCGAGGCGGAGTCGCTGCACAACGCGCCGGTGCTGCTGGCACTCAAGGTGGAGGACGAAGCGCGCCTGGCACCGGCCGCCGACGTGCGGATCTGGGTGGGCAGCGTGATCGGGGCGATGGGCACGCGCGAGCAGGTGGCCGACTTCGCCCAGAACAACTTCCTGCGCATGAGCACCCGCATGCGGCACTTCGGCGACCTGTTCAATCCCAGCCGCGCGGGCATCTCCGAGGCGGTGGTGCCGCCAACTCCGACTTCGTGGGCAAGACCGCCAACGAACTGCAGCTGCGCCGCCAGCACGGGCTCCGGCTGCTGGCCGTCAACCGCGACAAGGACAAGGTGATCCGCGAGAACGTGCGCGACCTGCCGCTGCGCGCCGGCGACATGCTGGTGCTGCACAGCTTCTGGAAGAACCTGGCCGAGACCGCCGCCGACCGCGACTTCGTGGTGGTCACCGACTACCCCAAGGGCGAGCAGCGGCCGCACAAGTTCAAGATCGCGATGGTGATCTTCGCGGTCACCATCCTGATCGCGCTCTCGGGCCGCGTGCCCACGGCCATCGCGCTGATGACGGGCGTGGCCGGCATGCTGGTGACGGGCGTGCTGAAGATGGACGAGGCCTACGGGGCGATCAACTGGAAGACGGTCTTCCTGATGGCCTGCCTGATCCCGCTGGGCTGGGCCATGGACCGCAGCGGCGCCGCAGCATGGGTGGCTGGGGCCACCATCGAAAAGCTGCCCGACGGGCTGCCGGTGTGGCTGATCGAGTTTGCGGTGGCGGTGCTGACGGCAGGCTTCTCG
>JAAYXJ010000189.1 GCA_012515985.1 Gammaproteobacteria bacterium | reverse complement strand
TGCCCGCCATGATCGTCCTGCTGCTGATGACCCAGGCCTGTCACCAGGCCCGGAACTGCTGGCGGATCATGTGGATGATCGCGCTGTGCGCGGTGGTGCTGACGATCCATGGCATCGAACAGGTGAAGCTCGGCCAGGGGTGGACCGGCATGCCCACGGTGCAGGACGGCCGCATCCAGTACGTGGGCATCTTCAGCGACCCCAATGACCTGGCGATGCTTTTCATCATCGCCATCCCGATGGCGTTGCTCATGGCCGGGCGCGGCGGTGCCCTCGGCCTGCGCCGGCTGTTCTGGTGGGGCGTGGCGGGGCTGCTTCTTTACGGCGTGTACCTGACCGACTCGCGCGGCGCCTTCCTTGCGATGCTGGCGATGGGCGGCGTCTGGCTGTGGCTGCGCCGCGGGCTCCTGGTCGCCGGCACCCTGGGCGCCCTTGGCATGACCGTCCTGATGATGCTGCCCACCCGCATGCAGGAGCTCGACGCCGGCGAATCGTCCGCCTATGGCCGCATTGAGGCCTGGTATGACGGCATCCAGATGTTCGTCGCCAACCCGGTGCTGGGCGTGGGCCTGGGCAACTTCACCAGCCACACCCTGCTGACCGCGCACAACTCGTTCGTGCTGGTGCTGGCGGAAACCGGGATCGTCGGCTACACGATCTGGTTGGCCATGGTGGGCTACTGCTTCCTGATGCCGATCATCGTCCTGCGGCAGCCGGCGGGCATGGAAGACCCCGAGCACCAGACGCTGTGGACGGAGGAGCGGAAGGTGGCAATGACGCTGCTGATCGCAATGGTCGGCTTCTTCGCCTGCGCCTTCTTCCTCAGCCGCAGCTACGTGATCCTCCTCTATGTCCTGCTCGGACTCGTCACCGGCTGGTACGGGGGCGTGCAGGAGCGGTGGTCCGGCCTGCCCGTACTGAGCGTCCAGCGGGACTGGTTCAAGTGGTCCGCCGCCGCGCTCACCAGCGCGGTCGGCCTGTGGCTGGTGGTCAAGGTCCTGTTCGTGATGGCCGGCTGATGAACACGCGCGACCAGGTCATCCGCAACACCCTGTTCTCCTCGCTCGGGATCTACACCGAGTATTTCCTGGGCATGTTGACGTCGGTCATCATCGCCCGGCACCTGGGGCCAGCGGAGTTTGGTGCCTACAGCCTGGTGATCTGGCTGGTCGCCACCGGCATGGTGCTCACGAACTCCGGCGTGGCCAGCGCCGTCATCAAGTTCGTGGCGGAACTGCGCGGTGCCGGCAGGCACGCCCAGATCCGGCCGCTGCTGGCCTGGGCCTGGCGCGTCCAGGCAGGCTTCCTGGTGGTGGTCCTCGCGGGTGGCACGGCGATGTTCGTGCTCAACGGGCAGCGGCTCGTGCCCGGCTTCGACCACGGCGCGCTGCTGGCGATCCTGCTGGCCACCACGGCCCTGCGCGCCTCGTACATGCTCAACATCGCCATCGCCAAGGGCTACGAGAATTTCCGTGTCACCGCGGCAGTGGCGGTGATCGTCGCGCCGCTGAACCTGCTGCTCATCCTGGTGGTGTGGTGGCTCGACGGACCGATGGAGTGGTTCCTGGGAACCTACACGGCCTCGAGCTTTGCGTTCTGGTGGATCTCGCGCCGCCAGGTCGAACCGCTGCTCCCTCCCCCGGGGCTGCGCGAGCCGCTCGACCCGGACCTGCACAGGCGCCTGCGCAGTTACACGGCCCTGGTCGCCCTCACGGTGACGATCAGCTTCGTCACCGCCAGCGAAATCGAGGTCCTGTTCCTGACGCTGTTGGATTCCACCGCCTCGGCAGGCCACTTCAAGGTCGCATTCCAGCTGGCCAACGGCGCACTGCTGCTGGTGCCCGGGGTATTCGGGGCCCTCCTGCTGCCGATGATGGCCAATGCGCTGGCCCAGGGCCACGAGGTCGCCGGCCGCCGGATGGCGGTGTCAACCACCTACCTGGCCGCGCTGGCTGCGCCCCTGGTTGCATTCGGGGTGGTGTTCGCGGAACAGATCATCGACCTCCTGTACGGCGATGCGTTTGCCCCGGCCGCCTTCGCTTTTGCCTTCTGCCTCTCCACCGGCGCGTTTTCCACCCTGTCCCAGGCCGCCTCCGGCTACCTGCTGGGATCGGACCGGCAGCGGATGCTCATGTTCGTCGTATTGGGGGGCGCCGTCGTCAAGGTGGCGCTGGACATCGGCCTGATCCAGCGCTTTGGGCTGAACGGTGCGGTGGTCGCCTACGGGGCCACCAGCGCATTGATGGGTACCGTGATGGTGGTGGTCGCGGTGCATTACAGCGGCGCCCGGCTCGAGTGGGGCCGGATGGCTCGCGTGCTCGCCGCCGCGCTGGTTGCCGCCGGCTTCGCCTGGGCAGTGCGTGGCCAGCTGGGGGTGTTGCCGGGCCTGGTGCTGGGGGGAGCCATCCTGTCGCTCGCGTACATTGCCGGCACGCTCGTGCTCGGCTTCTGGAGCGCCACCGACCTGCAGCACATCCGGGCGCTGCACGCGCGTTTCGCCCATGGCCGGCCCCTCTTCGTCGCCCGCATCCTCGGCTGGGCCGAACGTCGCGCGGGAGCCGCCGCATGAGCGTGTACGAGCGCGCGTTCAGGCACCTCCTGTACCCCGGCTACGAAAGGCTGCGCGGGCGCCGCACGCTGCAGTACCTGGCCGAATACGAAGCCAACCAGTGGCGCTCGCCGGACGAGGTCGCGGCAATCCAGTGGACCAAGCTCAAGGCGTTGGTCGAGCACTGCTGGCGCGAGGTCCCGTACTACCGGGCGCGGTGGCAGGCAATCGGCTTCGAGCCCGGCGACCTCAGGTCCATGCGCGATTTCGCGCGCCTGCCGGTGCTCACCAAGGCTGACATCCGGGAAAACTTCCACGGCCTGCACGCCCGATCGCTGGCCGGGCGCGTGCTGTACAAGGCCACCGGCGGCTCCACCGGCGAGCCGCTGCACTTCGGCTACACGCGCGAGAGCCACGACCGGCGCGCGGCGGTGATGTGGCGCGGCTACGGCTGGACCGGCGCGCGGATGGGCCGGCGAGCGCTGTTCCTCTGGGGCGGCGCGGTTGGCGATCCGGGCCGGCGGGCGCTGCTGAAGGAGCAGCTCTACCACGCCGCTTTCCAGCGCCGGATCCTCAACAGCTTCCTGATGCGCGAGGACAACATGGCCGGCTACGCGGACGCCGTGGCCGCTTACCGGCCCGAAGTGATCGTGGCCTACGTCGACCCGATCTTCCGTCTATCCAAGTGGCTGCTTGAACAGGGCCGCAGCATCCCGGGGGTGGTGACGGTGCTGGGGGCCGCGGAAGCGCTGCACGATTACCAGAGGTCGATGATCGAGGCCGCGTTCCCCGGCGCGCGGGCGTACAACACCTACGGGTGCAGGGAATTCATGCTGATCGCCTGCGAAGCAGAGGATCGCGACGGACTGCTGGCCAGCGCCGATCACCTGGTGCTGGAGCTGGTGGATCCGGCGCCGGGCGACGGGGACAACGAAAGGGGGGAACTTGCCATCACCGACCTGCATAACCTGGGCATGCCCTTCGTCCGCTATCTCAACGGCGACGTCGTCAGCCGGAAGAGCGCCTGGCACGCCACCGGAAAACGCGGACTGCCGCGCCTGGCGCGCATCGACGGCCGCCGCCTCGACGCCATCCGCACGACGGACGGCCGCGTGCTGCCGGGCGAATTCTTCCCGCACATGCTGAAGGACGTCGCCGGCGTGCGCCGCTTCCAGGTGGTGCAGGAAGCGCTGGACCGCTTCACCCTGAAGCTGGTGCCGGGGCCGGAATTCGGCAGCGCCCAGGAGGCCTACGTGCGCCGCGAGATCGCGAAGGTGCTGGGCAGCGACGCCAGCCTGGAGCTGGAACGCGTCGACGACATCCCGCTCACCCCCAGCGGCAAGTTCCGGGTCACGGTGTCGAGGCTGCCGTGAAGATCACCCACGCGGTCGAGAACCTCAACCGGGGCGGGCTGGAACGGGTGGTCATCGACCTCGCCTCGGCGCAGGCCGAAGCCGGGCACGATTGCCAGGTCGTCTGCCTGTTCGAGGCCGGGACGCTGGCGCCCGAGCTCACCGCGCGCGGCGTCCGCGTGATCGAATGCGGCAAGCGCGATGGCGCCGACGCCCACGCCCTTTGGCGGTTGCGGCGGGCGCTCGCCGCCCAGCGTCCGGATGTGCTGCACAGCCACAACGACACTCCGCATTACTACGCGATGGTGGCCGCGCTGGGCCTGGGCCTGCGCCGCGTGGTCAACACGCGCCATGGCATGGGCGCGCAGAGTCCGGCCAGTCGCCGCGAACGCCTGTTCCGGCAATCGATGCGGCTGGCGGATGTCTCGGTTGCGGTATCGGAAGCGGCCGGCCGGCGCCTGGCCAAGGCCGGGCTGGTCGCCACGCACAAGATCCGCGTGCTGCCCAACGGTATCCATCCCGGACCCTTCCGCCCGCGCGACCCGCGGTCGCGCGAGGTGCTGGCATGCAGCCTCGGCCTGCCGCCGGAAACCCGCCTGGTCGGTTTCGTCGGCCGCCTCAACTGGGCGAAGGACCTGCCCACCCTGGTCGCTGCCTTCGCCCGGGTGCGCGCACGGTACGACGACGTGGCCCTGGTACTCGTGGGGGAAGGCGAAGAGCGCGCCAGGATCGAATCGGAGATCGCCGCGGCCGGCCTCGGCGACCGGGTGTTCCTGCTCGGCGACCGCCACGACGTACCGGAGCTGCTGGCCGCGTTTTCAATCTTCGCCATGTCCTCAGTCTCGGAGGGTTACTCGATTGCGCTGCTGGAGGCCTGCGCCAGCGCGCTGGCGATCGTGGCGACGGAGGTGGGTGGCAACGGCGAGATCGTGAAAGACCATATCAACGGCCTGGTGGTGCCTCCGTCAGACCCGGAAGCGCTGGCGGCGGCGCTGATCCGCCTGCTGGCCGACCCGGGCCTGGCCACCCGGATGGGGAGCGCCGGGCGCGCCTGGCTGCTGGAAAACGCGACCTTCAACGTCATGGCGTCGCGCTACCTCGCGCTCTACTCGGGGAGCGAGGCATGAACATCCTGGCCCTGACCAACCTGTTCCCAAGCGCGTGGGATCCCCTGCGCGCCAGCTACAACCGGCAGCAGTTCGACCGCCTGGCGGAACACCACGACGTGGAAGTGCTGGTCGCAATCGACTTCCACAGCCGCATGCGGAGGCGCGCCGCGCCGCCCCCCACGTTGCAGCATGCCCGCACTTCGGACTTCACCTTCTGGTACCCGCCCAAGGTCGGGCGCAGCCTTCACGGGCTGGCCTGGTACGCCTCGCTGCTGGCGCAGCATGGCAGGCGGCTGGGGAGACAGGGCTTCGACCTGCTGCTCGCCAGCTGGGGTTATCCCGACGCGGTCGGGACGCGCTGGCTCGCCAGGCGCCTGGGGCTGCCATACGTCGTCAAGGTGCACGGCAGCGACCTCAACGCGCTCGCCCCCTCGGGCCTGCGGCGCAGGCAGGTTTGCGCGGCCCTGCGTGACGCCGGGGCCGTGATCTCGGTCAGCAGCGCGCTGGGGGCAAAAGCCGTCGGGCTGGGCGTCCCGGCCGAACGGGTCCACGTGATCTACAACGGCGTCGACGCCACGCTCTTCCGCCCCGGTGACCGCGCTGCCGCCCGCAACGCCCTCGGCCTGCCGGAGTCCGGCAGGATCGTGCTGTACGCCGGCAACCTCAAACCGGAGAAAGGCTGCTTCGACCTGCTGGATGCGTTCGCCTCCGCGCCCGGTTTGCATGACTGCCGGCTGGCCTTCGTTGGCGACGGGCCCGCGCGGGCAGCACTGGCGCGCCGCAGCAGCGGCCTCGATGCCGGCGGGAAGGTGACACTGGCCGGGGCGCGACCCCACGCCGAACTGGCCACCTGGATGCAGGCCGCCGACCTGCTGTGCCTGCCGAGCCACAACGAAGGGGTACCCAACGTGGTACTGGAGGCCATGTCGTGCGGGCTTCCGGTGGTGGCGACCCGCGTGGGCGGGATCCCGGAGGTGCTGCCGGAATTCGCGGGCAAGATGGTTCCCCCGCGCGACGTGCCGGCGCTGGCCGGGGCGATCGCCGAGGCGGTGTCGCGCGACTGGCCAACCGCGGCGATCACCAAGCACGCGGGCCGGTTCACATGGAGCGGCAACATCAGCAAGCTGGATGGCGTCCTGCGCGCCTCCGTTGGGCGGTAAAGCCCGGAGGCGTGTCGTGCGACCCAGATCCCGCAAATCCCGCATCCTCGGCCTGCTGCCATCGTGGCTGGTGACGACGCGGCTGCCGGCAAGGGGGCGCCGGCTCTTCCTCACCTTCGATGACGGACCCGACCCGGAGCACACGCCGCGGGTGCTCGACCTCCTGGGTCAGCACGGCGCAAAGGCCTCCTTCTTCCTGGTGGGCGATCAGGCCGTGCGCCATCCGGGGATCGTGCGGCGCATCGTTGCCGAAGGCCACGCGATCGGCAACCACTCCTGGAGCCATCCCTTGATGACCAGCCTGCCGCTGAGCGAGCAGCTCCACGAGATCGACCGCACCGACGAGGCCCTGGCCGCGTTCGACGGCCGCAAGCGGCACCTGTTCCGGCCGCCCAGCGGGGCCCTGCCCTTCAAGCTGCTGCTGCACTTCGCGCGCGAACGCAGGACGCTGGCGTACTGGTCCTATGACAGCCATGACTACGCGCGCCTGCCCGCCCAGGCCCTGCTGCCGAAGATCCGCTCCAGGCCCCCGCGCGCGGGCGATGTAGTGCTGATGCATGACGACAACAGGGAGACCACCGAGGTCCTCGCCCGGCTCCTGCCGGAGTGGACCCGCCAGGGTTACGTCGTGCAGGCGATGCCCGCGCCGGTCCCGCGCCGGGCGGAGGTGGAAGGGGCATGAGCTCGGCCGCCATCCTCGCGCTCGCCCTGCTGCTGGCCATCACCGGGCCGGCGCTGGCGGCCTGGCACGCCATGCGCAAGCGCAACATGCAGATCTGGCTGCCCCAGTGGATCTTCCGCAAGCGGCCGCCCGTGGCCTCCGGCCCGATCCACGTGATGTTCTGCTTCGTCGACCACTTCGAACCGATGCACGGCAAGGTCGGCCTGGAGCGCCAGCGGGCCAGGGTGGACCGCTGGTGCCGGGACTACCGGGCACTGGCACAACGCCACCGGGACGCCGACGGCCGCCCACCGCAGCATGGATTCTTCTACCCCGAGGAGGAGTACCTGGAGGAGCACCTGGCCAAGATCGCGTCGCTGTGCCGCGACGGCTACGGGGAGATCGAGGTGCACCTGCACCACGACAACGACACTGCGGACAACTTCCGGGCCTGCATCTCCCGCTTCAAGCAATTGCTGCACTGGAAGCACGGCGCGCTGCCGGTGCACCCGGTGACCGGCGAGATCGGCTTTGCGTTCATCCACGGCAACTGGTGCCTGGACAACTCACTTCCAGGCGGCGGCTGGTGCGGCTTGAACGACGAACTGACCCTGTTGCGCGATCTCGGCTGCTACGCGGACTTCACCATGCCGTCGGCACCCAGCCCCACGCAGACGAAAACGATCAACTCCATCTACTACGCCGTCGACGATCCCCACGCGCCCAAGTCACATGACACCGGCACGCCGGCACGAGCGGGCGTCCAAGGCCGGGGCGACCTGCTGCTGGTCCAAGGTCCGTTGGGCCTGAACTGGCGCGACCGCAGGCACGGTTTCCTTCCTCGCGTGGAGAACTCGGACATCCGCGCCAACCATCCGCCGACCCCGGGCCGGGTCGACACATGGATCGAGGCGGGAATCCACGTCCAGGGCCGTCCCGAGTGGCGCTTCGTCAAGATCCATACCCATGGCGCGCCAGAGGCCGAGGCGGATGTGGTCCTCGGGCCGGAGGTCGATGCGATGTTCAGCTACCTGGAAGAGCGCTACAACGACGGTGAACGCTACGTCCTGCATTACGTCACCCCGCGCGAGGTCTACAACATCATCAAGGCCGCGGAGGCCGGCCATGGCGGCGATCCCGGGCAATACCGGGATTTCATCCTGCCTGCGCCCAGCAGCTCGTACTCCGCGCAACGGGCCCGGGCATGAATACCGACCTCCATCGGCGGCTGGTCAGCGTGGTGATGCCGCTGTACAACGCCGAGAACTTCGTGCGCCGGGCGATGGAGTCGGTGCTCGTCCAGACCCACAGGCTGCTCGAGCTGATCGTCGTCGACGACAAATCCACGGACTCGTCGCTCTCCGTCGCCTCCGCGGTCGCAGGCAAGGACCCGCGGGTGCGGGTCCTCCGCAACCCGCGCAACCTTGGCGTGGCGGAAGCGCGCAACCGTGCCCTGGCGGCCGCGACCGGCCGATACGTCGCCTTCCTGGACAGCGACGACTGGTGGCTGCCGGGGAAGCTGGAGAAACAGCTCGCCGCCTTGGCCACGACCGGTGCGGCGATCGCCTATGGAAGCTACCGGCGCGTGGACGAGGACGGCCGCTGCCTCGGCGTGGTGGTGCCGCCGCCTTCGCTCACCCACGCGGACATGCTGCGCAGCAACCGGATCGGGCATTCCACCGGGATCTTCGATCGGCACGTGGTAGGCGAGGATGTCCGGTTCCAGGCGATCGGGCACGAGGATTACGCCTTCTGGCTCGACCTGATGCGCGGTTCCAGTCCCGCGGTGGGAGCGGGCATCGACGGGCCCATCGCCTGCTACCGGGTCAGGGAGGGCTCGATCTCGAGCAACAAGGCGCGTGCGGTGAAGTGGCAGTGGCACATCTATCGCAGGCACCAGCAGCTGGGGCTGCTGGCCAGCACCTGGTACATGGCCAATTACGCGACGCTCGCCCTCTCCAAGCGCCGCGCCCCGGAGCTGGCGCCATGAGCCGGGACGCGCTGGCCGGCCTGGGCTTCGTGTATTTCGGCAACGACTGGTTTGCCGAGAACCGGACCAGCAGCCACCACGTGGCCGCCCGCATCGCGCGCGCCGCCCCGCTGCTCTACGTCGACTCGCCGGGGATGCGCAAGCCCGGAGGCTCGCGCAGGGATATCAAGCGCGGCCTGCGCAAGCTGTTTGCGGCATTGCGCGCGCCGGTCCGCCTGGATGAGAACCTCTGGCACTGCACGGTGCCGCAGCTTCCATTCCGCGGCATTCCGGGGATGAATGCCTTCAACCGCTGGTTCGGCCAGTTCGCGGTCCGGCGGGCCATGCGGTCCATTGGCCTGGCGGACTGCATTTCCTGGTTCGTGCTGCCGCATCCGGGCTTCCTGGCCAACCGGCTTGGCGAGCGGCTCAGCGTGTACTACTGCATCGATGACTACGCCGCGCATCCCGGCGTGGACGTGGATTACATCGGTCGCCTCGACGAGGAGCTGACCCGCTGCGCGGATCTGGTCTTCGTGGCGCCGCCCACCCTGCTGCCGTCGAAAAAAGCGCTGAACCCGCGCACGTTCCCGGCGCCGCACGGTGTGGACGCCCAGCTGTTCGGCCAGGCCAGTGATCCGGCGACTGAAGTGCCGGAATCAATCGCGGGCATCCGTCACCCGGTCATTGGCTATCACGGCTCGATCCACGAATGGATCGACCTCGCGCTGATCGAATGGCTGGCGTTGCAGCGGCCCGGCTGGACCTTCGTGCTGGTCGGTCACGCCGCCGTGGACGTGTCCGCGCTCAGGCGCCTGCCCAACGTGGTGATGCCCGGGCCCCAGCCGTACGCTGACCTGCCCCGCTGGGCCCGCGCCTATGACGTGGCCATCATTCCCTACCGGATGACGCGCCAGGTCGCGAACGCCAACCCCTTGAAACTGCGCGAATACCTCGCGACCGGCAAGCCCGTGGTCAGCACCCGCAACGCTGAAATCGCCAAATTCGCGCAGTGGGTGCGGATCGCCAGCGACCAGCAGGCCTTCCTCGATGCAATCGAGGAAAGCCTTGTCGGCGACACCGAGTTGCTGAAGCAGGAACGCATGGCCGCCGTCGCTCCGGAGACCTGGGAGCGGCGGGTCGCCGGAGTCCTTGACGAGGTCCGCGTCGCCCTGGAGTCCAGGCAGGCGCGATCTGCGTCCCACCCTGTCCTGGCGCCAAACCCTGGAACCCAACGATGAACAAGCTTCGGGTTGCCATCGTCGGCGCCGGCTATGTCGCCAACCACCACCTGGCAGCGCTGCGCGGCGTGGCCTTCGTCGAGCTGGCAGGCATCTGCGACACCAACCTGGAAGCGGCCCGCGCGATGGCCGCGCGCCATTCCGTCCCCGTGGCAGTCTCGGACCTGGCCGAACTGCTGGACCTGGCGCGCCCTGATGTCGTCCACGTGCTCACGCCGCCGGCCTCGCACGCGCCGGTCGCGCTGGCCGCGATGGAGAACGGCTGCCACGTGCTGGTCGAAAAGCCGATGGCCGACTCGGTGGCCGAGTGCGAAGCCATGCTGGCGAAGTCCCGTGAAAAGAAGGTCCTGCTTGGGGTCAACCATTCCGACCTGTTCGATCCGGTGATCCGGAAGGCCCTGGACCTGGTTGCCGGGGGCCGCATCGGCAAGGTGCTGGCCGTCGACATCCTGCGCAGCTCCGACTATCCGTCCTACCAGGGGGGGCCCCTTCCGGCCCTGGTGACCCAGGGGTCCTATCCCTTCCGCGACCTAGGGGTGCACGGGCTGTACACCATCGAGGCCTTCGCCGGGCAGATTTCATCGCTCGAAGTCGAATACTCATCGTCCGGTGCCAACCCTGCCCTCCAGTTCGACGAATGGCGGGCCTCGATGCAGGCCGGCGACGCCCGCGCACGCCTCCTGCTCTCCTGGAACGCGAGGCCGATGGAGAACCGGCTGGAGGTGCGGGGCACCAGCGGCAGGATCGAGGTCGACCGGTTCCTGCAGGTCTGCCGCCTGCACCGCAACTTCCCGGGGCCGAAGTTCGCCGGCATTGCCTTGAACGCCCTGCTCAACGCCGCCGTCGACCTGGCCAGGATCCCGTGGAACATCCTGCGGTTCGCCACGGGTGCGCTGGCGCCCTCGCCCGGCATCCGCCGCGGCGCGGTCGAGTTCGTCGAGGCGGTGCGCGACCACGCCACGCCGCCGTTCCCCGCGGAAGCCGGCCTGCGCCTGGCCCGGCTGCTGGATCCGGTGTGCGCGGGACCGGATGCGGCCCGGCTGGAGCAGCTGCGGGGACGGCACGCGCCGCTGCCGCCGGCCTCCATCCTGGTGACCGGCGCGAACGGCTTCCTGGGCCGCGCGCTCCTCGGCGCGCTCAAGGCGCGCGGCGACGGGGCAATCCGGGTGCTGGTACGGCGCCCGCCGCCTCCGGGGCACTTCGGCGAAGGCGTCCAGGTTGTCCTGGGCGACCTCGGGGATCCGGAAATCGTTTCCCACGCAGTACGCGGCGTGGATGTGGTCTACCACGTGGGCGCAACGATGCGCGGCACGCCCGGCGACTTCGAGTCCGGCACGGTCTGGGGCACGCGCAATGTCGTCCGCGCCTGCAGGGAGCACGGGGTTTCAAAGCTGGTGCACGTCAGTTCGATGGGCCTGCTCGACCACGCGGGACGGATGCCGGGCGTGACCGTGACCGAGGACCATCCGCTTGAACCCCACCCTGATCTCCGGGGTGCATACACCCGGACCAAGCTTGCGGCGGAACGGGAAGTGCTTGACGCAATCAGCGCGCATTCGCTCCCGGCGACGATCATCCGGCCGGGGCAGATCTTCGGACCCGGCGCGGAATCGAGCACGCCCAATGGCGTGGTCCAGTTGGCCGGCCGCTGGGTGGCGGTGGGAAGCGGCGACTGCACGATTCCGCTGGTCTACGTGGACGACGTCGTGGACGCGATCCTGCTGGCCGCCGGCCGGGACTGCGCGAACGGTGGGATCTTCCACGTCGTGGATCGGGAGCTGGTCACGCAGGAGGAGTATCTGGCCCGTGCCGCGGCCCACTTCGGCGGAGCGCTCCGGATTGCCAGGGTCCCCAGCTGGTCGTTCATGGCCCTGGCAACCGCGCTCGAAGCCGCCGGCAAGCTGATCGGGCGCGACGTACCGCTGACCAGATACCGGGTCCGCTCACTCAGGCCGCTGGCGGAGATCAGCGTCGCGAGAGCGGAGGACGTGCTCGGGTGGAGGCCCGCGGTGGGCGTGCGCGAAGGACTGCGGCGGACCTTCGGCGCCTGAGGCCGAGCTGGCCGGTCAGGCCATGGCGGGCTTGCGCGCGATGAAGTCGACGCTGGTGATGCAGAGTTGCTCCGGTGGCACGTGCGCGAACTGCCGGTGCACGGACATGCCGGCAAGCTGCTCAAGCCGTTCCGGCCGCGCCGTGGCAGTGTTCAGCTCGATCTCGAACCCGCGCTGGGCGGCGGAGTCGACGAAGAAGTGCGCGCGCAGCCGGTTCTGGTAGAGGAATGCGTTGTCCCAGAACCGCCATTGCCGGTCGGAATACTTGAGGTAGTGCAGCTGGTGGATGCCGCGATCCACATAGGCGTAGTGGTCCCCGCAGTTGACCGAATGGAACATGATCCCGCCCGGCGCGAGTATTCGCAGGGCCTCCCGGTACATGGCCTGGACCACGTCGCCCGGTACGTGCTCGAGCACGCTGTTGGAGAACACCACGTCGACTTCGCCATCGCGAAGCGTCGTGCGCGAGGCGTCGGCGGGCGCATGGTAGTCGATCACCCCGCCGCTCGCGGTGGCAAGCCCCGCCCCGTCCAGGATGCGCGCGCGCAGCGCCTGGTAACGCTGCACCACCGCGCCCGGCTCGGCACCGCTGGCTTCTGCTATGACCGGCAGGAAGTGCCCAAGCGCTTCCACGCAGGCGCGCGTGAGGTCATCGCGCAGGTGGGGGTTGAGGTCACAGGTGGTGATCTTCCGCGCGCCGGCCAGATGGCAGGCGAAGGGAAAGGTTGGATACCAGCCGGTGCCGATCTCAAAGCCGCGCATGCGCGAGAAATCGACACCGGCGTTGCGCAGGTGCCGGGCCATGATCGCCCAGTCGTCCACCTTGACCGACAGCTCGCGCCTGAAATCGCGCAGCCCGCCAAAGCGTCGCTGGAGGTGGAAATGCAGCGCCGCCCCGCCGGGGGCATGACCAAGCAGCTTCTGGATGACCCCTTTGATTCGCCAGTGCATCGTTGCTTCCGTGGTGACTGGCCGAAGGCAGGCTCCACCTGCTTCCAGCACCCCGGTCATGAGTACGCAGCCAGCGACCGGCGGCGGCCACCTGTGCAACCGCAAGGCCGCATGCACCCCTGGTTTGCGTCTTCTTCCAGGTCGGGAGTCGGCACGCGAGCTCCCCCACCCAGGAACAGTACGATGGATCCGGCAGTCACCATCATCATCACGCCGCGGGACCGCTATTCAGGGCTCGACGAATGCATCGAAACCGTCTACCGGCACACGCCCGAGCCTTTCCGCCTCTGGATCCTCGACCTCGACTATCCGCGATCTGTCATCGGCCCGGTGCGCAAGCGCTGGCAGGGACGTCCCGAGGTGCGCTTCTTCGAGCTGGGGCTGCGCATGCCGATGGACGCGCTGCGCCAGGTCCAGCCGCTGGTCCAGACCCGCACCGTGGTCCTTCTCGACAACGATTCCCGGGTCACCGGGGGTTGGCTGCCGCCCCTGCTGCGGGCCATTGCGGACGGAAACGCGCTGGTGACCCCGCTGATCCTCGAAAGGGAGGGCGTCGACCGCGGTGCGGAGCTTCGAAACCACCTGTATTCCGGTGAGCTGCGGGTGGTGGACGTCGAGGGAACGCCCTACCTGATCGAGCACAAGCACATGCGCCGCGCAGAAGTGGAAGCGATCCCGGACAGGCGCGCGCGGACCGGCACCTTCGAACTGCACTGCGTGATGATCGACGGCCAGGTGTTCAAGGACATCGAACTGCCGTCGATGGTGATCCGGGAACACCTGGACATTTCGCTGCAGATGGCCGCGATGGGCCACACCATGGTGGTCGAGCCGGAATCAGTGATCCACTTCGACAACCTGGGCACGCGCATGGCGCTCTCCGACATGAGGTACTTCTTCTTCCGCTGGGGTCGCGGGCTCACGGGGACCTCTTCACGGTTGTTCGAGCGGCGCTGGGGGTACAACTTCTACTCCGAGCAGTCGATGTACAACTGGGTGGTGCGTCGCAAGGCCTTCCTGGTGTCGCGCTGGCTCGGCGCGCCGATCGGGCTCTCCAACCTCGCCACGCAGGTGGTGAAGAAGCTGTTCTGCAAGGATTGGGATCCGCTGCCGGACGCCGAGGCCGCTTCGCGCCCGCTCCTGGCGGCGGGCGTGCCGCCACAGCGCTGCCACGACCTGAGCTGAGTGGCGAAAATGACCCGGACCAGGCCGCTCGTCCTCGAAAGTCACGCCCTTGAGCAGGGCGCCACCGGGACCCGGCTCGCGGGGTCCGTCGAGGGCCACGAGCTTTACTTCCAGACCGCATCGGCACTGGGGCTGGTGCCGGGGGCGGAGCCGTTCCTCTGCGCAATGCTGCTGCCTGCCATGGAGCAGGGACGCGACATCGTGATCCCCGGGGACCTGGGCGCCGCGGCCCGCTTCCTGGCCAACCTGGACATGCTGCAGGACATATACGCCGTCTGGTATCCCGGCTTCCACAAGATCGGGATCCATGTCCAGACCAGGCCCGACGAAACCGGGATCTCCAACCGCGGGCGTGGACTGTTCTTTTCGGGCGGCCTGGATGCCTGCCACAGCCTGCAAAGGTTCGGCTCGGCGATCGACACGCTGGTCTACGTCCGCGGCATTGACATGCAGCTTGATGACGACGCGCTCTACCAGCAGTGCCTCCAAGCCAATTTGGAGATCGCCCAGGCCTATGGCAAGGAGCTGGTGGCCCTGGAAAGCAACGTGCGCTTCTTCATCCGCAGACTCTCGCGTTCGGGGCTGGGCTGGGGAATCGCCCAGTGCTGCGGGCTGGGCAGCCTGGCCAATGCACTGGGAATGCCGGTCACCAGCATCAGTTCCAGCGCCGCCTGGGATGACCTGGCTCCGCACGGCTCGCACCCGCTGACCGATCCGCTGTGCTCTTCGGACCGGGTCCGGATCGAACACATCGGCTGCGGCTATCGCCGGCATGAAAAGCTCCTGGAGGTGGCGCGCGACGACTTCCTGCTCCAGCGTGTCCGCGTCTGCTGGCAGGACGACGGCCTCAACTGCGGCAAGTGCGAGAAATGCCTGCGCTTCCGGCTGGCCCTCACGCTCGCGGGGCTGCGCAGCCGCAACTTCCAGCCCCTGACCGACTACGCCGAGCTGGACCTGGCACCCATCGAGAACGACACCCATTACATCGATTGGGACGACAACCTGCGGCTGGCACGCGCCATGGGCAACGCGATCGCCGCCCGGGAAGTGGAAAGGCGGTTGCGGCGCTACCGCCGGAAACAGCTGCTCAAGCAGGCCGACGACCTGTGGCTGGGCGGCGCGCTCCGCTCGCTGAAGCGGAGAGTCGCGGCCTGAGCGCCTTGCTGCGCGGCCCGGCACATCGCGTCAGCGCACGTCCGCGCTGCAGCCCGCCGGCGGGGACAACGGCCATCCGGTGCCCGGGGTCCACGCTTGGAGGATGCATCCGTTCCGGTAGACGATGACCTCCTGGTTGCTGGCGACGTTCGCGAAGCGGTGCACCGGGCCACCATTGGGGAACCGGACCTCCACATCGACCTCGTCATGGTCGCCCAGGCCCGTGTGCAGGTGGGTCTGCGGATGCTGCTCGCCCACCATGACCGGCATGTGCGCCACCAGCTGGCCGGTCCCGGGCCGGTACCAGCGCACGCTTGCGCCGACGCCATCGCTGTTGCCGTTGTCGCCACGCACACGCACCTTCATCCAGCGCCGTCCGCCGGTATCGGTGGCGTTGCGCCACAGGCCGACGTTGCCCGGGAACTGGGTCTTCACGATGTCCAGGCGGCCGTCGGCGTCGAAATCGGCCACGTCGGCGCGGGGTTTTCCTGACTGCCATCCGCCCGCCACCCTGCCGGCCGAAGACCCGAAGCTGGTTGCGTTGGAGACCGTGAAAGTCATGTCTCCGTTGTTGCGGTAGATCCGGACGGAGTCGGCAACCCCCGACACCATCAGGTCCTGGAAACCGTCGTTGTCGAAGTCGGCGGCAATGACGTTGCCGTAGTCGCTGGCCGCGATGCGGGCGAGCCCCGACCCCGCGGAAACATTGACGAAGCCGCCCGCGCCGTCGTTGCGATAGAGCAGCGCGCGCGTGCTGTCGCCGAACTGCGGGCCGTCGAGATGGAACAGGTCCAGGTGGCCATCATTGTCGAAGTCGGCCAGCAGCATTTGCATCGAGCTGTCGCCGGTGAAGGCGGGCACGTCGATCCAGACCAGGTCCCCCGCATCGTTGCGCCAGTAACCGCCGTTGGCCGGCTGCACGATGTCCGGCCAGCCGTCACCGGTGACGTCCCCGACCACCTGCAACGCCCTGCTTCCCGAGGCGCGCCGGAGCTGCCTGCCGGCCATGTCGAACACCTGGCGCGCGTCGGTGATGACTTCGAGCTTGCCGCTGCCGGTGATGTCGGCAAAGGCGCAGTAACCCTCGCAGCCTTCCTCCTTCGCGACGAAGCGGGGCGTAAAGGAACCGGGCTCCGACCCATTGCGGTAGCGGCCCCCCATCGCCCGCCCATGGCGCCCCCAGAAGTCCTGCCTGCCGTCGCCGTTGAAGTCCAGGCGGGTCACCCAGCCCGACATCAGTGGCGGACCCTCTACGTAGTACCCGGCTTCAGCAGCCGGGACATGACGGAACGTGCCGCTGCCATCGCAGCGGTTGGACCACAGCCGGGAGGTCGCTCCGCAATCGCTGTGCGAAACGACGAAGACGTCCGGACAGCCGTCGCTGTTGAAGTCCACGAACAGCGCGTCGAAGCGGTAGCTGGAGTCATGCAGGACGTCGACCCGCTGCCGGGTTTCATCGATGAACACCAGCGGGTCGGCAGCGCGGCCGTCGCTGCAGGCACCAGCAACCACCGGCAGGAGGGCAATGGCCAAAAGGTGGCGGGCTCCTAGTTCGCGAGCAGCCACGCCAGCTCCGGGTTGCGGTTCTGCCAGTTGAAGGCGCGCGCGGTATGCGAGACGGCCGCGCAATCCGGATTCAGGTACCGCGACGTTTCCCGGGCGCGCTGGTCGAGGCGTTGGCGCCACTGCGGGTCGGTTTCAAAGTGTCGCGCCGCGGCGATCGCCATCAGCAGCTCGGGGTTGTGGGCATCCGAGCCGTAGCCCTCGCTCTCCTGGATCGCAACCACCCGTTCAAGTGGGGCACTCGCCGAGGAGAAGTACCAACCGACCACGCCTCCGTCGTTGCAGCTCGACCGCCACCGGCCAGCCATGTCGTCGGGCACGAAGCCATGCTGGTCCAGGTAGCGGCCGAAGTCGCGCAACATCACGGGGATGCGCTCGTCTCCGGTCACCACCCAGGCCCGCCAGAGCCCGCCCACGATGTTCGCGCTCATCCAGGGCGAGCCGCCCCGCACATCGGTGGCAGGGTCGTAGTCGATGCCCTCGTGGGCCTGCCACGAGTGAGTCCACGCCCCGCTGACCGGATCACCGGCGGGCGGCGTCTGCTGGTGCGCATGCAGCCAGCCCAGCAGGTCATCGAGGTGCCGCCGGACCGCCGGGGAGCCGGTGATCTCCCAAGCCGAAACCAGATGCTCCAGCGCAAGACCGGCGTGCCGTTCGGTCCACCACTGCCCGCCGCCTTTATATGGCCCCAAGGGCGCCGACCAGCCGCCCTTGACCTGGTTGGCCACCATGTGGCGCATGGTGTCGTCGCCAATCCGCGTGTCGTCGCCCGCCAGCGCCAACAGCAGCAGCTGCGGCATCATGTAGGCGTACTTCGCATCGCAGGGATTGACCCCGTCGAACTGCCAGCCACCGGTACAGTCGGGGTGGCCGCCCCCGCGTCCCGTGGTCTTGATCTTCGAAAGATAGAAGGTCGCGGAGTTGTAGAACTCCGCAAAATGCTCCGGCCGCCCGTTGCGCACGTACTGCAGGCCGATCACCGAGGCGCGGTCGAACAGGAACGCATGCTGCCCCTGGTAAGGCAGGTCGGCCGCCCATTGCCACTGGCGGTCGACATACCGGTCGTACGGGCGCTTGCCGTCGTGGACCAGCTGCGGCCCGGCGATCCCGGAGTGGACCAGCCATTGTGGATCCAGGGTGGCGATCACGCGCGGGACCGGTGCCCCCATCTTGCCCGGCCGCGTGCCGCGGTCGTACGGCTCCTCGGGGATGGACTGCGTGCGGTCGCGGTCGAAGCGGAAGGCGTAAGCGGCGGCCGGGTCGGCGAAGA
>JAAYXJ010000188.1 GCA_012515985.1 Gammaproteobacteria bacterium | reverse complement strand
CTGGGCCGCGAGAGCACGCCTGAAGAGCAGGCCTGGCTCGACGCAGGCGGCGGTTTCTAGGAACCGTCCGCGCAGGTGCGCGCAGGTCAGTAGCGCGCGATCGAGGTGTCGACGGTGGTGGCCCAGGCCTCGATGCCGCCTTCCACGTTGTAGACCTCGGTGAAGCCCAGGGCGGCGAAGTGCGCGGCCGCCTGGCGGCTGCTCACGCCGGTGTGGCACATGAAGGCCAGCGGCGTGTCCTTGGGCAGGGCTTCCAGGCGTGCGCGGCCGTCGCCCTCGAGCGTCTCGTGCGGCACGTTGACCGAGGCGTGGGCGCGCTCGGGGGCGCGGCGCACATCCACCAGGGTGAGCTTGCCGGCGCGCACGCGCGTGTCGGCCTCGGCCGCCGACAGCTGCGGCACCTGCGGGCCGGGCTTGGGCGCGTTGGGATTGTCGATGGCCAGGCCCTTGCCGCGCATGTCATCGACCCAGTCGATGGTGATGTTGTCGGCGCGGCGCGCGCTGGCCGGATCAAACTGGATGCGCAGCCCCGCGGTCTCCACCGCGATCGCGTTCGGGCTGGACCTGGTGATCTGGAAATTGGGGCGGAAATTGGCGTCGATCGACAGCGCCAGCGCATTGCCCGGGCCGGATTCGGCCAGCGCGTTGCGCAGCATTTCGGCCGCGGCCTCGGTCACGGTGACGTTGGCGGGCGGTGTGCGGTCGGGCGGGGGCAGGCCCAGCGCCTCGTTGAGCTCGCCGCTGTTGGCCATCTCCTCGATGATGTCGCTGCCGCCCACAAGCTCGCCGCCGATGTACAGCTGCGGGATGGTCGGCCAGTTGCCGTAGACCTTGATGCCTTCGCGGATGTCCGGATCCGAGAGCACGTCCACGTGCGCGAACTCGACGCCGAGCCCGTTGAGGATGCCCGCGGCCTTGGCCGAGAAGCCGCACTGCGGCATCTGCGGCTGGCCCTTCATGAACAGGACGACGCGGTTTTCGCCCAGCAGGCTGTCGATGCGGGAACGAAGGGCGGGATCCAGGCTCATGTGCAAATACTCCGGGCGGGGGACCGCCCATGGTACGCGCGTGGCATCATCCGCGCATGAGCGAAGGGGGAACACTGCATCGCGTGCCGCGCCGCCCGCACGCCTGGCTGGCACTGTTCCTGCCCTCGCAGCTGCTGGTGGCGCTGGCCTGGTGGGCGTGGGGCTGGCGGACCGGCCTGCCGCTGATGGTGCTCAGCCACGCGCCGTTCGTCGCCGCGGCGCTGATGCCGCGGGCGCGGCTGTACGCGCCGGTGCTCGCGCGGCTGCCGACGGCCAGGCGCGAGGTGTGGCTGACGATCGACGACGGCCCCTCCGATGACACCCTGCCCATCCTCGACCTGCTCGATGCCCACGGCGCCAGGGCCACCTTCTTCCTCGTCGGGGAACGCGCCGAAGCGCGCCCGGAGCTGGTGGCCGAGATCGCCAGCCGCGGCCACGACATCGGCAACCACAGCCACACCCATCCCCAGGCCTGGTTCTGGGCGCTGGGACCGCGGCGGATGGGCCGTGAGGTGGGCGATGCGCAGCGGACCCTGGCGCAGCTCACCGGCCGCCCGCCGCGCTGGTTCCGCTCGGTGGTGGGGATGACCAACCCGTTCGTCGCCGCGCCCCTCAGGCGCCACGGCCTGGCCCGGGTGGCATGGAGCGCGCGCGGGTTCGACGCGGTGCGCGCCGATCCGGCGCGCGTGGCCGCCGACATCGCCCGCGACCTCGCCCCGGGCGCCATCATCCTCATGCATGAAGGCGCGCCGCATGGGCGCAGCGTGGAGATGATCGGGGCGGTGCTGCAAACCCTCGTCGCCCACGCCTTCACCACCACGATCCCCGCGGAACCACGCGCGCGTCCCTGACTTCTCCGGCCGCGGCCAACGTTGCGCACCACCGCTGTAGGAGCGCCTCTCAGGCGCGAAGCCGCGTGAATCATGGCGATGGCCCGCCGTATCGTCTCGCCACGCTGGTTCCGGCGCCCCGGCCGATGGGGCGACGCCGTTCGACAGGTCACGCGGCTTCGCGCCTGAGAGGCCCTCCTACAGGAGTGTCAGGGCGTGGCGGGCGGCGATCCATTCCTCGTTGGTGGGCTCGATGGCGACGCGCACGCGGCTCGACGCCGAGGAGATGACCGTGGCGTGCGCTTCGTTGGCCGCTGCGTCCAGCTCCACGCCCAGGAACGCCAGGTCGCGGCACACGCGCTCGCGGATGAAGGCGTTGTGCTCGCCCACGCCGGCGGTGAACACCAGCAGGTCCAGCCCGCCCAGCACCGCCACCAGCGAGGCAATCTCACGCACGCAGCGGCGCACGTACAGCGCCAGCGCCATGCGCGCCCGCTCCCCGGCTTCGCCCGGGTCGTCCTCGTGGCGCACGATCACCCGCGGCTCTGAGGAAATGCCCGAGATCCCCAACAGCCCCGACTCGTGGTAGAGCACCCGCCCCACTTCTTCCAGCGAGAGCTTCTCGATCTCCATCAGGTACAGCACCGCGCCCGGATCCAGCGCGCCGGTGCGCGTGCCCATCATCAGGCCGTCGAGGGAGGAAAATCCCATCGTGGTGGCCACGCTCTGAAGCTCGCGCATCGCGCACAGGCTGGCGCCGCTGCCCAGGTGCGCGGCGATCACCCGTCCGCGCGCCAGGTCGCCGTGGCGCCCGGGCAGCGCCTCGGCCATGTAGTTGTACGAGAGGCCGTGGAAGCCGTAGCGGCGCAGCCCGCGCTGCCACGCGTCCCACGGCAGCGGCAGGATCTGCTCCAGGTCCGGGATGGTGTGGTGGAAGCCGGTGTCAAAGCAGGCCACCTGCGGCAGCCCCGGCGCCAGCGACAGCAGCGCGTCGATCGCCTCCAGCGCGAACGGCTGGTGCAGCGGGGCCAGCGGCACGTAGGACTGCAGGTCCGCCAGCACCGCCGCATCCACCACCACCGGCTCGAAATACTTGCGCCCGCCATGCACCACCCGGTGGGCGACGGCGATGATGCGCCGGCCGTCCAGCCGCGCCAGCACGCGTTCGCGGATCACGTCCAGCGCAGCGCGGTAGGGGTGGGCCGGGTCGAGCTCCACCGGGTACGGCGCCACGCCGGTCTCGCCGAAATCCGGGCGCGGCCCGCCAATGCCCTGCACCTTGCCGTTCCACTCCGGCCGCCGCGGCAGCGGATCGGTGCTGGCGTCGAACAGCGCGAACTTGATGCTCGACGAACCGCAGTTGAGCACCAGCACCAGGTCCCCGCGGGCGATCACGGCGGCGCGCTCCGGTAGCGGTGCGCGAGCAGCGTGGCCAGGGCGCAGGCGGCAAGCCGCGAATCGCGCGGGTCGGCGCGGCTGGTCAGCACCACCGGCACCTTCGCGCCCAGCACGATCCCCGCACTCACCGCGTCGCCCATGTACTCCAGCTGCTTGGCGAGCATGTTCCCGCTCTCAAGGTCGGGCACCACCAGCACGTCGGCCACTCCGGCCACCGCCGATTCGATGCCCTTGATCCGCGCCGCGGCCGCCGAGACCGCGTTGTCGAACGCCAGCGGGCCGTCGAGGATCGCGCCGCTGATCTGGCCGCGGTCGGCCATCTTGCAGAGGGCGGCGGCGTCGAGCGTGGCCACCATCCGCGGGTTGACGGTTTCCACCGCCGCCAGGATCGCCACCCGCGGCTGCTCCACGCCGATGGCGTGGGCCAGGTCGATGGCGTTGCGGACGATGTCCGCCTTCTCCTCCAGCGTCGGCGCCACATTGATCGCCGCGTCGGTGATGATGAACGGACGCGGGTAGGCCGGCGTCTGCATCAGGAAGCAGTGGCTCACCCGGCGCTTGGTACGCAGGCCCGCCGCCGAGGGCAGGATCGCCGACAGCAGCTCGTCGGTGTGCAGGCTGCCTTTCATCAGCGCCTCCACTTCGCCGGCCGCGGCCATCTGCGCGGCGCGCGCGCCGGCCGCGTGGCTGTGCGGCACGTCCTCGATCTCGACGCCGGCAACCTCCACCCCGGCCTCGTCGGCGGCGGCCTCGATGCGCGCCCGTGGGCCCACCAGCACCGGTTCGATCAGGCCCGCTGCGCGCGCATCCATCGCCCCGGACAGGCTCAGGGCGTTGCACGGATGCACCACCGCCATGCGCACCGCCCCCAGCGGCCGCACGTGGTCGAGCAGGCGCCGGGTGCCGCCGCCGCCGGTGTCCAGGCGCACCTCGGGCAGGGTGGCGCGGTCGCGTTCGATGTGTTCGGTGGGCGCCACCACCTCGGCCTCGCCCTCGATCACCGTCAGGCCGTCCTGGTTGACGCAGCGGCAGTGCAGGGTCACCTGCTGGGTGGACGGGTCGCGCGCGGTGACGGTGACCGTGACGGTGAGGGTGTCGCCGATGCGCACCGGCTCCAGGAACTCCAGCGTCTGGCCCAGGTAGTGCGTGCCCGGCCCGGGCAGGCGGGTGCCCAGCAGCGCCGAGATCAGCGACGCCCCCCACATGCCGTGGGCGATGACCCCGCTGTAGCGGGAGGAGGACGCGTATTCGTGGTCCACGTGGGTGGGATTGACGTCGCCGGACATCACCGCGTAGAGCTGGATGTCCTCGGCGGTCAGGCTGCGCTCGAGGCTGGCGCTGTCGCCGACGGCGATCTCGTCGAAGGTGCGGTTGCGCAGCGGCGGCAGTGAAGGGGCGGTGGGCGTGCCGTCCTGCATCGATTCGTCCTACGCCTGGGCCGGCAGGACCGGCGTGGCCACCAGCAGCCAGTTGTTGAACGGGGTGTTGCCATACAGCGGTGCCACGGAAACCCGCAGCCCCGCGCCTTCCAGGGTCCGGCGCAGGCCGCCGACGGTGGGGTAGCTGCGCGGGCGCTCCTGCATCCAGCCCACCAGGTTGGCGAGGCGGTCGCTGACCCGGCTGGTGCGGCTGCGCCCGGTGTCATCGCGCAGCCCGGTGCGGATCACCAGCCGCCCGCGCGGGGCGATCATGCCGGCCACCTTCACCAGCAGGTCGTGCTGTTCGTCGGGCGGCAGGAACTGCAGCACGTCCAGGATGGTGACGCTGCCGGAGTGGTCCGGGGTTTCCACCCCCACGTCCATCACCTCCAGGCGCACGTCGCGCAGGCCGCAGTCGGCGGCCACGCGCGATCCGCGGGCGATCTTGGCGGCGTCGATATCCACGCCCCGGTAGCTCTGGTGTTGGCCATCCTGCCGCAGCGCATGCGCCAGCAGCCCCAGGCCGCAGCCCAGGTCCAGCACGGGCGCGCGGGTGCCGCGCAGGGCGGCGAGCACGCCCGGATACAGCGGATCGCTGCGCAGCTTGAGCAGGGTATAGAAGAAGTCGTGCCGGTTGCCGAACAGGTTGCGCGGCGCGAACGCCCGGGCGATGGCCCTGCTCCGGTCACGATCCAGCGGCTGCAGCGCCGAGAAGGCGCCGGCATCGGGCGTGCGGGCGGCGGGGGCAGGGGACATCCGGCGGTCCGGTGG
>JAAYXJ010000187.1 GCA_012515985.1 Gammaproteobacteria bacterium | reverse complement strand
TTGATCTGGTGCATGATCCCGTTGCCCGGCGGAATCACGTCGACGTTGCGGAAGGCCTTCTTCGTCCAGTCGATGAAGTGGAAGCGGTCGGCGTTGCGGCGGTCCTCGATCTCGCGGTTGCGGGTGAATGCCTCGGGGTCGAAGCCGCCGCATTCCACCGCCAGCGAGTGGTCGACGATCAGCTGCACCGGCACCACGGGATTGACCTGGGCCGGGTCGCCGCCGCCCTCGGCGATCGCGTCGCGCAGGCCGGCCAGGTCCACCAGCGCGGTCTGGCCGAGGATGTCGTGGCAGACCACGCGCGCCGGGAACCAGGGGAAGTCCAGGTCGCGGCGGCGCTCGACGAGCTGCAGCAGGTAGTCGTCGATCCGCTCCGGCTCGGCGCGGCGCACGATGTTTTCCGCGTGCACGCGGGCGGTGTAGGGCAGGCCGTCCCAGGCGCCCGGTCGCAGCGCCTCGACCGCTTCACGGGCGTCGAACCAGTCGAGCCGGGTACCGGGAAGGGGTTTGCGATGCTTGCTGTTCATTGGGCTGGCATGGGGAGTGGCGGGAAAGCGCCCATTGTATCGCCCGGCGGCGGCTTGCCCTGGATCAAGCGCTGCCGCGCGCTGCGGGGCAGCATGGTGGCGGGGCCTCCCGTTCCGGCCCCGGGAGACGCGAAATGCCGGCATACAGCTGGATACTGGTTTCGATCCTGCTCCTGGTGCCTTCGCTGGTGGTTGGAATACTGCGTTTCGGGCTGGGCAGGCGCCGCTCCGCGGTCAGCGGCTGGGGCGGCGTGCTGTTTGCTGCGATGACCTTCGCCGCGGCGCTCTGGATAATCGTGGACAAAGTGTCCTGATAATCACCGCCACGTAAATGCCGCCGCGGCGCCGGTTCGACTCCGGGTCGCCGGACAAATAGACTCCGGGGTCTGTATTTGCAGGAATCACGGAGTATCGAACCGGTGGCAAATCTCGCAAGCGTCCTGAAAGCCGAAATCGCCCGTCTCGCCCGCAGGGAGGCCAAGGCCGCGGTGGAACCGCTGCGCAAGGCCAATGCCGCCTATCGCCGCGACATCGCAGCCCTGAAGCGCGAGGTGGCGGCCCTGCAGCGCCAGCTGAAATCCGCCGCGAAGGAAAACAGGCCCAGGGACGCGGCTCCGGCGGATGCCGGCGAGGGGCGCAGGCTGCGTTTCCAGGCCAAGGGTCTGAAATCGCACCGTGAGAAGCTCGGCCTTTCGGCCGCCGAATACGGCCAACTGGCCGGCGTCAGCGCCCAGTCCATCTACAACTGGGAAGCGGGCAAGACCGTGCCGCGGCAGGCGCAGGTGGCCGCGCTCGCGGAGCTGCGCGGCATGGGCAAGCGCGAGGCGAACAGGCGTCTGGAGGCGGCCGACGCGGAGTGAGGCCGCCGGTATAGACTCCACCGGACCAGGAAGGATGCCCCGGGGGATGGATTCGTGCGGATCGTTGCAGCGCTGATATTCGCCTGCGCCGTGTATGGCGCCTACCAGTGGTGGGACGGCCGCGGCCCGGCCCACGCCGCCGTGGCAAGCGAACACGGTTTCCTCCCGGTCGAGATGCCCGATGGCGCGCCGCGCAACGCCGTGCTGGTACTCGCGCCGCGCAACTGCCCTTCGGAGCAGGCGCGCCGGACCGACGTCCTCGTCGGGGAACTGGAGCGCGCGGGGATCCCGGTGGTGAGGGGCGATTCGTTCTTCTTCGACGTGGAGAACCCGACCGCGGAGCAGGTGGCGGGAATGAAGCGGGCCATGGCCGTGTTCAAGCAGGGGGCGCCCGCGGTCTATTTCGGCGGCATGGGGATGTCGAACCCCACGCCGGCGCAGGCGATCGCGGAGTACCGGGCGGCCAGGGGCCGGCACCGCTAGCGCGCGCGAGCGCATGGCGGGTCGCTGCGCGGCCGCTAGCCGCCTCGCGCCAGCAGCCCGATCACCAGTGTGTTCACCAGGTCGATCACGAAGCCGCACACCAGCGGCACCACCAGGAACGCCCTGGGCGCCGCGCCGTATTCGCGCGCCACGGCCGTCATGTTGGCCACCGCGGTGGCCGTGGAGCCCAGGGCGATGCCGCCGAAGCCGGAACAGATCACCGCGGCCTCGTAGTCGCGGCCCATGGCGGGGAACACCACGTAGACGGTGAACACCACCACCATCAGCACCTGCAGCAGCATCGCTACCGCCATGAATCCAAGGATCGGCTGCAGCAGCCACAGCTGCAGCCCCATCAGCGCCATGGTGAGGAACAGCCCCAGGCACATGTCCGAGATCAGCGCGATGCCGGGGCGCATCTCGGCGTAGCGCCACATCCGGCCGCCGTCGGGCGCGAGCAGGTCGCCACCCGCGCGCAGCACGATGCCGCCCAGCAGGCAGCCGACGAAGTCCGGCAGCAGCAGGCCGGCGCGGGTGATCACGCCGCTGATCAGCTGGCCCAGCAGCAGCGCGATGTTGAGCCAGAACAGCGCCAGCAGCACGCCGTGGTAGTCGAGCGTGCTGCGGCTGTCGTCGCCGAACAGCCGACCCACCTCGAGCCCGGCGTCGGCCGAGGGCATGATGGGATAGCGGCGGATGAGCCAGCCGGCGATGGGGCCGCCGATCGCGCAGGCCGACACCAGGCCCACCATGTTGGACGCCAGTCCCAGCTCGGCCGCGCCGGCGATGCCGAGCACGTCGGTGAAATGCGGGGCCCATGCCAGCGTGGTGCCCACGCCGCCGGTCAGCGACACCGAGCCGACCATCAGCCCCGCCCGCGCATCCATCCCGAACAGGCCCGCCAGCAGCATGCCGAGGCCGTTCTGCATCGCGATGAACACCGTGGCCAGCACGGCCAGCAGCACGAGCGCCCGCCCCCCGGACAGCAGCGAGCGCAGGTTCGAGTTCAGTCCCAGCGCGCCGAAGAAGTAGAGCAGCAGGATGTCGCGCATGCCCAGCTCGAATTCCACGCGCAGCCCGCCGGCATAGAACAGCACGCACACCACCGCGGCGCACAGCACGCCGCCGACCACCGGCTCCGGGATGCCGTAGCGGCGCAGCGTGCCCACGCGCGCGGAGAGCCCCTTGCCGACGAACAGCAGCAGGATGGCGAGCGTGAGGCTCGAGAAGGCATCGAAGGCGAGGGTGCCGTCGGCGAAGACGTAGGGCATGGATCGTGTACGCGGCGGGAGGGCGGCGCCGCCACCATACCCGCGCCGCCCGGATCCGCGCATGCGCCGCATTGCCCCGCCGCGGCCCAGCCGCGACACTGGCCCTCCGCCGCGCCACGCGCCGGTGCCTTCCCTCCAGCAAGGACCCCAGATGACTCCACAGCCTCCACCACAGCCCGTGCAGCGCACCGATGCCAACGGCAACGATGGCCTCGGGCGCCTGCTCGACCACGTCGCGGGGCTGGCCCCCGTGCGGGCGGCGATGGTGCACCCCTGCGATCCGCTGAGCCTGGCCGCCGTGCTCGACGTGCGCGACGCGGGCCTGGTCGAACCGGTGCTGGTGGCGCCGCGCGCGCGGCTCGACGCCGCGGCCGCCGAGGCCGGGCTCGACATCTCCGGGATCCCCGTCGAGGACGTGCCGCACAGCCATGCCGCGGCCCTGCGCGCCGCCGGACTCGCGCGCGACGGCGAGGTCGAGATCCTCATCAAGGGCAGCCTGCACACCGACGAGCTGATGTCGGCGGTGGTGGCCTCGGCCTCGGGCCTGCGCACCAAGCGCCGCGTCAGCCACTGCTTCGTGATCCAGACGCCGCACTACCCGCGGCCGTTCCTGGTCACCGATGCCGCGGTCAACCTCGCGCCCGACCTGCGGCAGAAGGCGGACATCGTGCAGAACGCGATCGACCTTGCGCGGGTGCTGGGCATCGCCGAGCCCAAGGTCGCGATCCTGGCCGCGGTGGAAACGGTGAACCCGTCGATGCCGGCCACCCTCGACGCCGCCGCCCTGTGCAAGATGGCCGACCGCGGCCAGATC
>JAAYXJ010000186.1 GCA_012515985.1 Gammaproteobacteria bacterium | reverse complement strand
GCCACGGGCACCCTGTCGAGCATCGACAACCGCATCGACACCCAGACCGGGACCCTGCGCCTGCGCGCGATCTTCGAGGACGACCGCCTGTTCCCCAACCAGTCGGTCAACATCCGCCTGCAGCTGGGCAACGAGGAAACCCTGTCGATCCCCGACGCCGCGGTCCAGTTCGGCAGCAAGGGCACCTACGTGTACGTGATCGACGAGGAGGACACCGCCCACGTGCGCGATGTCGTGCTGGGCGCATCGAGCGATGGCCGGGTGGAGGTGCTGGAAGGCCTGGAGGAAGGCGAACGGGTGGTGCTCGAAGGGATCGACCGCCTGCGCGACGGCGCCAGCGTGGAAGTGGTGAGCGTTGACGACGAGCCTGCGCCTGCCGCCGACGCCCCGGCAGCGGCTGACGGGGCCGGCCCGGGCGCATGAACCTCTCACGCCCCTTCATCCTGCGCCCGGTGGCGACCACGCTGCTGATGCTGGCGCTGCTGCTGTCGGGCCTGTTCGCCTACCGGCTGCTGCCGGTGGCGGCGCTGCCCCAGGTGGACTACCCCACCATCCAGGTCCTGACCTTCTACCCCGGTGCCAGCCCGTCGGTGACCACCAGCGCCGTGACCGCGCCGCTGGAGCGCCACCTGGGCCAGATCCCGGGTCTCAACCAGATGTCGTCCACCAGCTCGGGCGGCGCCTCGGTGATCACCCTGCAGTTCTCGCTGGAGGTGGACCTTGGGGTGGCCGAGCAGGAGGTGCAGGCCGCGCTCAACAGCGCCAGCAACCTGCTGCCCAACGACCTGCCGATGCCGCCGGTGTACCGCAAGGTCAACCCCGCCGACACCCCGATCCTGACGCTGGCGGTGACCTCGGCCACCATGCCCCTGCCCGAGGTCTACGACCTGGTGGACACGCGCATGGCCCAGCGCCTGTCGCAGCTGCCCGGCGTGGGCCTGGTGAGCCTGGCCGGCGGCCAGCGCCCGGCGGTGCGGGTGGAGGTGAACCCCAACGCGCTGGCCGCGGCCGGGCTGGGCATGGACGACATCCGCGCCGCCATCTCGGCCGCCAACGTCAACATGCCCAAGGGCAGCTTCGACGGTCCCACCCGGGCCGTCATGCTCGACGCCAACGACCAGATGCGCTCGCCCCAGGAGTACCGCGAACTGGTGATCGCCTGGCGCGACGGCGCGCCGCTGCGCCTGGGCGACGTGGCCGAGATCGGCCAGGGGCCGGAGAACCGCCAGCTGGCGGCCTGGTCGGGCGAGACGCCGGCGATCCTGATCAACATCCAGCGCCAGCCGGGTGCCAACGTGATCGAGGTGGTGGACGCGGTGCACGCGCTGCTGGCGCGCCTGCAGGCGGCGATGCCGACCGCCGTGGACGTGACCGTGCTCAGCGATCGCACCGAATCCATCCGCGCCTCGATCAAGGGCGTGCAGCACGAGCTGCTGATGGCGATCGGACTGGTGGTGCTGGTCACCTTCGTGTTCCTGCGCACCATCCCGGCCACCATCATCCCCAGCCTGGCGGTGCCGCTGTCGCTGGTGGCGACCTTCGGCTTCATGCTGCTGGCCGGCTACTCGCTCAACAACCTCACCCTGATGGCGCTGACCATCGCCACCGGCTTCGTGGTGGACGATGCGATCGTGATGCTGGAAAACGTGGCCCGGCACCTGGAGGAAGGCAAGCCGCGGCTGCAGGCTGCGCTGGATGGCGCGAAGCAGATCGGCTTCACCCTGATCTCGCTCACCGTCTCGCTGATCGCGGTGCTGATCCCGCTGCTGTTCATGGGCGACGTGGTGGGGCGGCTGTTCCATGAGTTCGCCATGACCCTGGCGGTGGCCATCGCGATCTCGCTGGTGGTCTCGCTCACGCTGACGCCGATGATGTGCGCGCGCTTCCTCAAGGCCGGCCGCGACCACGGGATCGTGGTGGAAGACAGCGAGCGCGCCGCCGGCGCCGAAGGCGACATGTTCGACCGGGTGATCGCGCTTTACGACCGCGCGCTGGGCTGGACCCTGGCCCGCCAGCCGCTGATGCTGGGGCTGGTGGTGGCCACCCTCGCCCTGACCGCGGCGCTGTACGTGCTGGTGCCCAAGGGCTTCTTCCCGTCGCAGGACGCCGGGCTGATCCAGGGCATCAGCGAGGCGCCGGCGCAGGTGTCGTTCCAGGCCATGTCCGAGCGCCAGCAGGCGCTGGCCTCGGCGATCCTGGAGGATCCGGACGTGGCCTCGCTGTCATCGTTCATCGGCGTGGACGGCACCAATCCCACGCTCAACACCGGCCGCCTGCTGATCGAGCTCAAGCCGCACGCCGAGCGCGATGCAGGCGCGCACGCGATCATCGCCCGCCTGCAGGAGCGCGCGGCGCAGGTGCCGGGCATCGCACTGTTCATGCAGCCCGTGCAGGAGCTGTCGATCGAGGACCGGGTGAGCCGCGGCCAGTACCAGTTCTCGCTCAGCAGCCCCGACAGCGCCGAGCTGTCGCTGTGGACCGGACGCCTGATCGACCACCTGCGCGCTGCGCCGGCGCTGGCCGACGTGGCCGGCGACCTGCAGGACCGCGGGCTGCAGGCATGGGTGGACATCGACCGCGACGCCGCGGCGCGGCTGGGCATCCGGGTGTCCGACGTGGCCGATGCGCTGTACGACGCGTTCGGCCAGCGCCAGGTGTCCACCATCTTCACCCACGCCAACCAGTACCGGGTGGTGCTGGAGGTGGACGGCCGCTTCCAGCTGGGCCCCGACGCCATCGGCCGCATCCACGTGGCCACCGCCGACGGCCGCCAGACCCCGCTGTCGGGCATCGCCACGGTGGAGACGCGGACCGCGCCGCTGATGGTCAGCCACATCGGCCAGTTCCCGGCGGCCTCGGTGTCGTTCAACCTCGCGCCGGGCGCGTCGCTGGGCGAGGCGGTGGAGCAGATCGAGGCCGCGCGCGCCGAAATCGGCCTGCCGGCGGCGGTGGAGCTGCGCCTGCAGGGCGCCGCGCAGGCGTTCCGCAACTCGCTCTCCAGCACCCTGTGGCTGATCCTGGCCGCGGTGCTGGTGATGTACATCGTGCTGGGCGTGCTCTACGAGAGCTTCATCCACCCCATCACCATCCTCTCCACCCTGCCCTCGGCCACCGTGGGCGCGCTGGCGGCGCTGCTGCTGACCGGGCGCAGCCTCGACATGATCGCGGTGATCGGCATCATCCTGCTGATCGGCCTGGTGAAGAAGAACGGCATCATGATGGTCGACTTCGCGCTCGAGG
>JAAYXJ010000185.1 GCA_012515985.1 Gammaproteobacteria bacterium | reverse complement strand
TTCGTGGACCTGGGCGGCATCGACGGCCTGCTGCACATCACCGACATGGCCTGGAAGCGCGTGCGCCATCCGTCCGAGGTGGTGGAAGTCGGGCAGGAGCTGGAAGTGCGCGTGCTCAAGTACGACCGCGAGCGCAACCGCGTCAGCCTCGGCCTCAAGCAGCTGGGCGAGGATCCGTGGGACAACATCTCGCGCCGCTACCCGTCGCAGACCCGCGTGTTCGGCAAGGTTTCCAACGTCACCGACTACGGTGCGTTCGTGGAGATCGAGCCGGGCGTCGAGGGCCTGGTGCACGTCTCGGAGATGGACTGGACCAACAAGAACGTCAACCCGCAGAAGGTCGTGCAGGTGGGTGACGAGGTCGAGGTCATGGTCCTGGACGTGGACGAGGAGCGCCGCCGCATCTCGCTGGGCATGAAGCAGGTCACCTCCAACCCGTGGGAGACCTTCGCCGCCATCCACAAGAAGGGCGACAAGGTCGAAGGCCAGATCAAGTCGATCACCGACTTCGGCGTCTTCATCGGGCTGGAAGGCGGCATCGACGGCCTGATCCACCTGTCGGACATGAGCTGGAACACCGACGGCGAGGAAATCGCCCGCGAGCTCAAGAAGGGCGACACCCTGCAGGCCGTGGTGCTTGCGGTGGACCCGGAGCGCGAGCGCATCAGCCTTGGCGTGAAGCAGATGGAGCAGGATCCGTTCGGCCAGTTCATGGCCGCCCATCCGAAGGGTTCCAAGGTCAGCGGCACGGTGCGTGAAGTGGACGCCAAGGGCGCCACGATCGACCTGGCCGAGGGCGTGGAAGGCTACGTGATGGCCCGCGACATCAGCGATGAGCGGGTCGAGGACGCCAGCCAGCACCTGAAGGTCGGCGACACCATCGAGGCCAAGTTCGTGGGCATGGACCGCCGCGGGCGCACCCTGCAGCTGTCGATCAAGGCCAAGGACCAGGCGGAAACCGCCGCCACCCTGGCCGAGTACAACAAGGCCGCCGCCGAAGCTTCCAGCGGCACCACCAAGCTGGGCGCGCTGCTGCGCGAGCAGCTGGAAGGCAAGTCGGAGTAAGACCGCGCACCGGCGGCCCGGGCAACCGGGCCGCCGGCCGCGATCGAAGGGGGAATGTACGGGTCAATGACCAAGTCGGAACTGATCGAGATCCTGGCCGGCCGGCAGTCCCACCTGAAGGCCGACGACGTCGATCTTGCAGTGAAGTCGCTGCTGGAGATCATGGCGGCGTCGCTGGCCAGCGGCGAGCGCATCGAGGTCCGCGGTTTCGGCAGCTTCTCGCTCCATTACCGGCCGCCGCGTACCGGCCGCAACCCGAAGACGGGGGCCGCCGTGGCCCTGCCGGGCAAGTACGTGCCGCATTTCAAGCCCGGCAAGGAGCTGCGCGAGCGTGTCAGCGACGTCATGCCCCTGCCCAACGAAGACTGACGGCCATCCGGATGCCGGGAGCGTGACCTCATGGCGTTCATGACCGAATGGTTCTGGTTCTTTTTCCTGCTGCCCGCCGCGGCGCTCTCGGGCTGGGTGATTGGCAGGCGGGGCGGCGAGCGCCACAGCGATACCCAGGTCAGCCGCCTCTCGACCACGTATTTCCGTGGCCTGAACTACCTGCTCAGCGAGCAGCCGGACAAGGCGATCGAGCTGTTCCTGCACATCGCCGAGCTGGACAAGGACACGTTCGAGACCCAGATCGCGCTGGGCCACCTGTTCCGGCGCCGCGGCGAGGTCGACCGGGCCATCCGCCTGCACCAGGGGCTGGTGCAGCGCAACGACCTGAGCGACCAGCAGCGCGTGCAGGCCCTGCTTGCACTGGGCGAGGACTACATGAAGGCCGGCCTGCTGGACCGTGCCGAAACCGTCTTCACCGAGCTCGCGCAGCTCGACCAGCGCGCGCCGCAGGCGCTCAAGCACCTCATCAGCATCTACCAGGCCGAGCGCGACTGGGCCAAGGCGATCGAGAACGCCACGCGGTATGAAGAGGCCACCGGCGAGCCGATGGGCCGGCTGATCGCCCATTTCGAGTGCGAGCTGGCCGAACGCCACCTCTCCACCGGCGACATCGACGCCGCGCGTGAAGCCGTCAGGCGCGCGTATGCGGCCGACTCGAAGTCCGTGCGCGCCGGGATCCTGGAAGGGCGGGTGGAGATCGACGCGGGCAACGACGTGGCCGCCATCCGCGCGCTCGAACGCGCCGCCCGCCATGACACCGATTTCCTCCCCGAGATCATCCCGCTGCTGCGCTCGGCCTACGAGCGGATCGGCGACGCGCCGGGCGCGCGCAACTTCCTTGCCGAGATGACCGAGCACTACCGCGGCATCGCGCCGGTGCTGGCGCTGACCCGGCTGCTGGAGGCGGAGAAGGGCACCTCGGCGGCGCGCGCCTACCTGACCGAGCAGCTCAAGGACCGGCCTTCGGTGCGCGGCGAGGCCGCGCTGATCGAACTGACGCTCGCCGACAACGGCAGCTGCGATCCGATGGTGGCCCTGCAGGACCTCAAGCTCATCACCGAGCAGCTGCTGGTGCGCAATCCCAGCTACCGTTGCAGCCAGTGCGGCTTCGGCGCACGCAGCCATCATTGGCAGTGCCCGAGCTGCAAGCAGTGGGGCACCATCAAGCCGCTGCTCAATTTCGCGGTGGTGTGAACGTGCCGGCGCCACCGTCCGCGGCGGCCGCGTTGTTCCTGGGTCCGGCGGCCGCCGGAGCGGGGCTGACCTGGCTGGCACTGCGCTACGCGCGCCGGCGCGGGCTGCTGGACGAACCGGGAGAACGTCGCAGCCATTCGGTGGCAACGCCGCGGGGCGGAGGCATTTCCATCACCCTCGTGGTGCTGGCCACGATCTTCGCCCTGGGTTGGGCGCACCCGCAGCTGCGCCTTGTGCTGCAGGCCGGGGCGGTCGGGCTGGTGCTGGTGGCGACGGTGGGCTGGCTTGACGACCACAGGCCGCTTTCCGCCCGGACCCGGTTGCTGGTGCACGCGCTTTCCGCGGCGCTGCTTGGCGGCGCGCTGCTGGTCGATGGCCACGGCCTGCTGGTCGCGGCGATCGCCTTCGTGGCCGTGCTGGTGCTGGTGAACGTGTGGAACTTCATGGACGGCATCAACGGCCTGGCCGCCAGCCAGGCTGCGATCGCAGCGGCGGGGTATGCCCTCCTGGCCGGCGCCGGATCGCCTTCCGGGGCCCTGGGCCTGGCCCTGGCCCTGGCGGGAGCCTGCTGCGGCTTCCTGCCGTTCAATTTCCCCAACGCGCGCATCTTCCTGGGAGACGTGGGCAGCGGGTCGCTCGGCCTGGCGCTGGCGCTGCTGGCTACCCTGGTCATGGTGGAACCCAGGGGCAGGCCAGACCCTTCGGCGTGGCCGCTGCTGGTGCTGCCGCTGGCCGCGTTCCTGGTTGACGCGTCCCTGACGCTGGGCCGGCGGATACTGCGCCGCGAACAGTGGTGGGCGCCACACGTTCAGCATGCGTATCAGGTGTGGTCGCGCACACTGGGCAGTCATGCACCGGTGACTTTTGCCTACGCGGGGTGGTCGCTCCTGGCCACCACCCTCATGGCCGGAATGATTCTGATGGAAGGGACGTTTATCATTGCGGCTGCGGCGACGCTCGGGTGGTGCCTGGTTTCAGCCGCCGGCTGGCTGCTGCTGCAGTGTACCGCCGGGAGCGGTAAAGGACGGATTCAACGAACATGAATCATTGGAAGGACCGGGTCGTCATCGCGTTGCCGCGCACGGCGATCATCGCCCATGACCTGTTCATGGTCTGGCTTGGCTGGATCGGCCTGCATCAGTTCCGGCTGTCGATGCAGCCGTTCGCGCCGCAGGTGCCGCTGTGGTCGACCGAGATCGCGCTGGTCCTCGGGATCCAGGCGCTGGTGCTGTGGCGCGTGGGCCTCTACCGCGGGGTGTGGCGCTTCGCCAGCGTCCCCGACCTGATCAACATCCTCAAGGCCAGTTTGTTCGGCCTGCTGGGCATCGTGTTCGTGCTGGCCATCCTCAACCGCCTGCAGACCGTGCCGCGTACCGCGCTCATCATGTACCCGGTGGTGCTGACGGCGCTGCTAGGCATGCCGCGTCTGCTGTACCGCAGCTGGAAGGACTACAGCCTCAACCGCACCGACCAGTCGGCCGTGCGGGTGCTGATCCTCGGGGCAGGGCAGGCCGGTGAAGCCCTGCTGCGCGACCTGCGGCGCACCGGTTCCTACCAGGCGGTCGGCTTCCTCGATGATGCGGTGAAGCTGCACGGCAGCCACCTCCAGGGCGTGCCGGTGCTGGGCAGGATCGAGGACGTGGGCCGGATCGCGCCCGAGACCGCGGCCAAGCTGCTGATCATCGCCATGCCCTCGCTGGACGCGGCGCAGATGCGACGGGTGGTTGCCGCCTGTGACGGGACCGGCCTGCCGTTCCGCACCGTGCCCCGGATCGACGACCTGCTGGAAGGGCGGTCTCTTCCCGGCGAGCTCAAGGAAGTCGCAATCGAGGACCTCCTGGGCCGCAAGCCGGTCACGCCGGACTGGAAGGCCATCCGCGACTGGCTCGGCGGACGCAGCGTGCTCGTCACGGGCGGCGGGGGCTCCATCGGCGCCGAGCTGTGCCGCCAGTGCGCCCGGCACGGGGCGCGCCAGATCGCGATCGTCGAGATCGACGAACTCGCGCTGGCCACGATCGAATCCATGCTGCGTCGCGATTTCCCGCATATCCAGTGCGTGCCGGTGCTCGGCGACTGCGGCGATCCTGCCGTGATCCGGCATGCGCTCTCGCTGGCCTCGCCCGAGGCCGTCTTCCACGCCGCCGCGTACAAGCAGGTGCCGGTGCTGGAATCGCAGCTGCGCGAGGCGGTGCGGAACAACGTGCTCGCAACGCAGACGGTGGTGGCCGAGACGGTGCGCGCCGGGGTGGGCAGTTTCGTACTGATCTCCACCGACAAGGCGGTGGATCCGGTCAACGTGCTGGGCGCCACCAAGCGGCTGGGCGAGATGGTGTGCCAGGCGATGTCACAGCCGGCCACGACCCGCTTCGTCACCGTGCGCTTCGGGAACGTGCTGGATTCGGCCGGCAGCGTGGTCCCGGTGTTCCGCGAACAGATCCGCAGCGGCGGGCCGGTCACCGTGACCGACCCCGAGGTGACCCGCTACTTCATGACCATCCCCGAAGCCTGCCAGCTGATCCTGCAGGCCGCGGCAATGGGATCGCGCCACGCCATCTACACCCTGGACATGGGCGAACCGGTATCGATCCGCCTGCTTGCCGAGCAGATGATCCGACTGGCCGGCAAGCAGCCCGAGCGCGACATCGCCATCGTCTATACCGGCTTGAGGCAGGGGGAGAAGCTGCACGAGACCCTGTTCCACGCCGACGAGCGGTACCGTCCGACCTCGCACCCGAAGATCCTGCAGGCGGAAGCGCGGGCGATCGTCGAGGAGCGCGTGTTCAATGCGGTGGACCGCATGCGCGAAGCCGTGACCGCGTACGACGTGCCCGCGCTTTCACAGCTGCTGCGCGACGCTGTGCCCGAGTTCACCCCCCAGGCCGCGCCGCGCGAGCCTGAGGTCGCCACCGTGGTGGCATTCCCCGCAAGACACGCAAGGAAGACATGACCCGACGCATCCGCAAGGCCGTATTCCCAGTCGCGGGACTGGGCACCCGTTTCCTGCCCGCCACCAAGACCGTTCCCAAGGAGATGCTGCCGATCGTGGACCGGCCGCTGATCCAGTACGCGGTGGACGAGGCGATCGAGGCCGGCTGCGACACCCTGGTGTTCGTGACCAACCGCTACAAGCATTCGGTGGCCGATTACTTCGACAAGGCCTATGAGCTGGAGGACAAGCTCGAGCGCGCCGGCAAGGCCGAGCAGCTGGAGATGATCCGCAACCCGCTGCCTTCGCACGTGCGTACCGTGTTCGTCACCCAGCCGGAAGCGCTCGGCCTGGGCCACGCGGTGCTGTGCGCGCGGCCGGTGGTGGGCGACGAGCCGTTCGCGGTGATGCTGCCCGACGACCTGATCTGGAACGCGGGCCCGGGCGCGCTGTCGCAGATGGCCGACCACGCGGAAGAAACCGGCGCCGGCGTGATCGCGGTGCAGGACGTGCCGCGCGAGCGGACTTCGAGCTACGGCATCGTCGCCACCGATGGCTTCCAGGAACGCCACGGCGCGATCCGCGGCATGGTCGAGAAGCCCAAGCCCGAGGATGCCCCGAGCACGCTGGGCGTGGTGGGCCGGTACGTGCTCCAGCCGGGCATCTTCGACGCCTTGGAGAACACGGGCCGCGGCAGCGGCGGGGAGATCCAGCTGACCGATGCCATCGCAGCCATGATCGCCGACGGCAACCGCCATGACGCCTACCGCTTCCAGGGCACCCGCTTTGACTGCGGTACGCACATCGGCCTGATCGAAGCGACCATCCGCTTCGCGCTCGACCATGAGAAGCTGAGCGAGCCGGCGCGGGCCAGCATGCAGAAGGCCCTGGACGAGCTCGCGGTCGCGGAGCGCGACTGACCGGCCAGGCCCGCCCGCACCGGGGCGGGCCTTGGCCGGGCGCCCGTTACAGGGCTTCGAAGATCCCGGCGGCGCCCATGCCGGTGCCGATGCACATGGTCACCATGCCGTACTTCTGCTGCCTGCGGCGCAGGCCGTGGAGGAGGGTGGCGGTGCGCACCGCGCCGGTGGCGCCCAGCGGGTGCCCGAGCGCGATAGCGCCGCCCAGCGGGTTGACCTTCTCCGGATCCAGCTCCGAGTCGCGGATCACCGCCAGCGCCTGCGCGGCAAAGGCCTCGTTGAGCTCGATCCAGTCGAGCTGGTCCTTCGAGAGCCCGGCCTGCCTGAGCGCCTTGGGAATCGCCGCAATCGGCCCGATGCCCATCACCTCCGGCCGCACGCCGGCCACGGAGAAGCTCACGAACCGCGCCAGCGGCGTCAGCCCGTAGTCCTTGATCGCCTGCTCGGAAGCCAGCAGCACCGCGCCGGCACCGTCGCTCATCTGCGACGAGTTGCCGGCCGTCACCGTGCCGCCGAACTGGCCGTTGCGGAACACCGGGCGCAGCCTGGCCAGGCCTTCCGCCGAAGTATCCGGCCGCGGGCCCTCGTCGGTATCCACAACGCGCTTCTGCATCCGGATCACGTTCCCGTCCAGGTCAGGCTGGTGGGAGACGATCTCGTACGGGCTGATCTCCTCCCTGAACTCGCCGGCCTCGATCGCCTTCAGCGCCTTCTGGTGCGAAGCCAGCGCGAACGCGTCCTGGTCCTCACGGGACACCTTCCATTCCTCGGCCACCTTCTCGGCGGTGATGCCCATGCCGTAGGCGATCGCCACGTTGTCATCCTTGAACACGCTGGGCGAGAGCGCGATCTTGTTGCCCATCATCGGCACCATGCTCATGCTCTCGGTGCCGCCGGCCAGCACCAGGTCGGCCGTGCCCAGGCGGATCTGGTCGGCGGCCAGCGCCACCGCCTGCAGGCCCGACGAACAGAAGCGGTTGATGGTCTGCGCGGCCACCGTATCCGGCAGCCCCGCCAGCAGCACGCCGATGCGCGCCACGTTCATTCCCTGCTCGGCCTCGGGCATCGCGCAGCCGATCACCGCGTCCTCGATGCGGTTCACGTCGATGCCCGGCGCCTGGGCGATGACGGACTTGAGCACGTGCGCCAGCATGTCGTCGGGGCGGGTGTTGCGGAACATGCCGCGCGGCGCCTTGCCCACCGGGGTGCGGGTGGCGGCGACGATGTAGGCGTCCTGGATCTGCTTGGTCATGGTCGTGTTCCTCATCAGTTCCTGAGCGGCTTGCCGGTCTTGAGCATGTGCGCGATGCGCTCCTGGCTCCTGGGCATCTGCGCCAGCGCCACGAAGTGCTCGCGCTCCAGGCGCAGCAGCCAGTCCTCGTCCACCAGCGCGCCGCGGTCGACCTCGCCGCCGCACAGCACGTCGGCGATCCGCTCGGCGATCTCGTTGTCGTGCGGGCTGATGAAGCGGCCTTCCAGCATGTTCACCAGCATCATCTTCAGGGTGGCGATGCCGACGTCGCCGGCCACTTCCACGGCCCGTTCGGGCAGCGGCGGGCGGTAGCCGGCGTCAGCCAGCGCCAGCGCCTGTCCGCGGGCCACGTGCAGCAGCTCGTGGGCGTGGAACACCACCACGTCGTCGGGGCGCAGCAGCCCCAGGGCCTTGGCCTCCATCGCCGACCTGGACACCTTGGCCATGGCCACGGTCTCGAAGCCCCGCTTGAGCTCGGCCAGCACGTCGCCGCCCGGGCCCGCCGCGCGAGCCGCGCGCACCGCCAGCTCCTTCAGGCCACCGCCGGCCGGCAGCAGGCCCACGCCGGCCTCGACCAGGCCGATGTAGCTCTCAAGGTGGGCCACGGTGCGCGCCGCGTGCATCTGGAACTCGCAGCCGCCGCCCAGCGCCATGCCGCGCACCGCGGCCACCACCGGCACCAGCGCGTACTTGATGCGCTGCGCGGTGCGCTGGAAGTTCGCCACCATCGCCTCGAACGCATCCACCTTGCCGTCCTGCAGCAGGCCGAGCGCCCCGGCCAGGTCCGCGCCCGCGGAGAACGGCTCCTTCGGCTGCCAGATCACCACCGCGCGCAGGTCGCGCTCGGCGATGCCGATGGCCTCCTGGATGCCGTCCAGCACCTGGTCGCTGACCGTGTGCATCTTGGTCTTGAAGCTGATCACGCCGACGCCGTCGCCATCGCTCCAGAACCGGATGCCATCGTTTTCGAACAGGGTTTCGCCCTGGTCGAATCGCTCGCCCAGCAGCGGATCGGGGAAGCGCTGGCGCTGGTAGACGGGCAGGGTGGAGCGGGGCACCTGCCTGCCGGCCGACGGGCTGAAACTGCCCTCGGCGGTGTGCACCCCGTCGCGCCCGTCCAGCACCCACTGCGGGAGCGGCGCATCGCTCATCGCCTTGCCGGCCTTGATGTCCTCGTCGATCCAGCGCGCCACCTGCTGCCAGCCGGCGGCCTGCCAGGTTTCGAACGGCCCCAGCGACCAGCCGTAACCCCAGCGGATGGCCAGGTCCACGTCGCGGGCGGTGTCGGCGATGTCGGCCAGGTGGTAGGCGCTGTAGTGGAACAGGTCGCGGAACACCGCCCACAGGAACTTGGCCTGCGGGTGGTCGCTGGCGCGCAGCTTCGCAAACTTCTCCGCCGGGTCCTTCGTCTTGAGGATCTCCACCACCTCGTCGGCGGCCTTGCGGTCGGCGGGGCGGTAGTCCTGTTTCTCCAGGTCCAGGACCATGATGTCCTTGCCGACCTTGCGGAACACGCCCGCGCCGGTCTTCTGGCCCAGCGCGCCCTTGTCGATCAGCGCCGTCAGCCAGTCCGGCGACTTGAAGTAGCGGTGCCAGGGGTCATCGGGCAGCGTGTCGGCCATGGTCCTGATGACGTGCGCCATGGTGTCCAGGCCCACGACATCTGAAGTGCGGTAGGTGGCGGACTTGGGCCGGCCGATCAGCGGGCCGGTGATCGCATCCACCTCGTCGAAGCCCAGCCCGGACTGCTCCGTATGGTGCGCCGTGGCAAGGATCGAGAACACCCCGATCCGGTTGCCGATGAAGTTGGGGGTGTCCCGTGCATACACCACGCCCTTGCCCAGATGGGTTGTGAGGAAGGCTTCCAGTCCCTCCAGCACCGCCTTGTCGGTGCCCCTGGCCGGGATCAGCTCGGCCAGGTGCATGTAGCGGGGCGGGTTGAAGAAGTGCACGCCGCAGAACCGGCTCCTCAGGTCTTCTGGAAGAGCATCGGCCAACTTGTTGATTCCCAGGCCGGACGTGTTGGAAGCGAACACCGCGTGGGAGGCAATATGCGGCGCCACCTTGCGGTACAGGTCCTGCTTCCAGTCCATGCGCTCGGCGATCGCCTCGATCACCAGGTCGCACTCGCCGAGCAGTTCAAGGCCGGTGTCGTAGTTGGCGGGAACGATCCGCGAAGCCAGCGCCTTGTCGGCCAGCGGGGCGGGGCTGAGCTTGCCCAGGTTGGCGATCGCCTTGCGCACCACGCCGTTGGGGTCGCCGTCCTTCGCCGGCAGGTCGAACAGCACCGTGTCCACTCCCGCATTGACCAGGTGCGCGGCGATCTGGGCGCCCATCACTCCGGCTCCGAGGACGGCGGCGCGGCGTACAAGCAACTTCTCTGTCATTTGCGCAACTCCGTGGAAATAAAAGGATTCAGCTCTTGAAACCTGCGGCGGCAAAGCGGATCAGCTCGCTGGCGGCGCGCCGCCGGTGCTCCAGTTCACCCACGCCGGACGGGCGCTTGATCAGGCCGAAGTCGGCCATGGCGTAGGTGAGCGCTCCACCCAGGAAGTCCAGCCGCCAGTACAGCGCTTCCTTGCCCAGCTGCGGCAGGCACTCGGCGAACGCGCGGGCGAACTCGCGCTGCACATGGCCATAGCGCTCGGAAAGAAACGCCCGCAGCCCGTCGTTCTTTTCCGCGTAGGCGCGGGCAATCACCCGGATGAAGGCGCCGCCGCCGCTCCGGTCCCCGGCCAGCGCCAGCGCCGGCTCGACGAATGCGGCCAGGATCGGCTCCAGCTCGCCCGGACTGGCGGCGCGCGCCTGGCGCAGCATCTCGAGCCGCTGCGCGCTCATTTCGTCCATGCGGCGCCGGAACACCTCGTTGACCAGGTTTTCCTTGCTGCCGAAGTGGTAGTTCACCGCGGCGATGTTCACATCCGCGCGCGAGGTCACCTGCCGCAGCGACGTGGCGCCGAATCCCTGCTGGGCGAAGAGTTCCTCGGCAGCGCCGAGGATCCGCTCCTTGGTGGAAAACCGGGTGGTGGACATCTGTCTGCGGAGGTGGGGACGGGCGAACGGGTTCAAACGCTTGTTTGGATGCTAGGGCGATCCGTCGCAGCGGTCAAACGGCGCTGTCATGCCGGCCCGCAGTGCTGTAGAATCGTCGGCAGCCAAACCGGCTAAACCCGCGTCCCATCGCGGGTTTTTGAATGAGAATCTGGGCCGCCAAGTCCGTGGCCGCCCGCCGACCGGAGATCACCCCCATGGCGCTGGAGCGCACCCTGTCCATCATCAAGCCCGATGCCGTCGCCAAGAACGTCATCGGCGAGATCTACTCGCGTTTCGAAAAGGCCGGCCTGAAGATCGCCGCCGCCAAGATGAAGCACCTCACCCGCGAAGAGGCCGAAGGCTTCTACGCCGTGCACCGCGAGCGTCCCTTCTTCGGCGCGCTGGTGGAGTTCATGATCAGCGGCCCGGTGATGATCCAGGTGCTGGAGGGCGAGAACGCCATCGCGAAGAACCGCGAACTGATGGGCGCCACCAACCCGAAGGAAGCCGAGGCCGGCACCATCCGCGCCGACTTCGCCGACTCCATCGACGCCAACGCCGTGCACGGCTCCGACGCGCCCGAAACCGCCGCGCAGGAGATCAAGTACTTCTTCGACGATTCGGAGATTTACTCCCGCTGACCACTCCCGGCCACGGATCCGCGCGATCCCGTGGCCGGCTCTTCGAGCAACCCGAGGCCCCGTGACCGACACCACCGCCAAGCAGAACCTCCTTGACCTGGACCGGGAGGGCCTGGAGCGCTTCTTCGTGGAAGAGCTTGGCGAAAAGCGCTTCCGCGCGCACCAGGTGATGAAGTGGATCCACCACCACCACGTCACCGACTTCGACCAGATGACGGATCTCGGGAAGGCCCTGCGCGCCAAGCTGCACGGGCGCGCCGAGGTGGTGGTGCCGAAGATCCAGTTCGAGAAGCCCTCCGCCGACGGCACCCACAAGTGGCTGCTGGCGATGGACGGCAAGAACGCGGTCGAGGCGGTCTACATCCCCGACAAGGGCCGCGGCACCCTGTGCGTGTCCTCGCAGGTGGGCTGCGCGCTCAACTGCACCTTCTGCTCCACCGGCACCCAGGGCTTCAACCGCAACCTGTCCACCGCCGAGATCATCGGCCAGGTGTGGGTGGCGGCCAAGCACCTGGGTAACGTGCCCCACAGGCAGCGCAAGCTCACCAACGTGGTGATGATGGGCATGGGCGAGCCGCTCATGAACTTCGACAACGTGGTCCGGGCAATGAGCGTGATGCGCGACGACCTGGGCTACGGTCTGGCCAACAAGCGCGTCACGCTTTCCACCGCCGGCCTGGTACCGATGATCGACCGCCTGGGGCAGGAAAGCGATGTCTCGCTGGCGGTGTCGCTGCATGCGCCCAACGATGAGCTGCGCACGCAGTTGGTCCCGCTGAACAAGAAGTACCCCATCGCCGAGCTCATGGAGGCCTGCGTGCGCTACGCACAGCGCCGCAAGGGCGAATCGGTGACTTTCGAGTACACCTTGATGAAGGGCGTCAACGACCAGCCCGAACACGCGCGCGAGCTCATCCAGCTCATGCGCCAGTTCGACAACCGCCTGCAGATGAAGGATGCGGCCAAGGTCAACCTGATCCCGTTCAACCCGTTCCCGGGGACGATCTTCCAGCGCCCGGACGAAACCGCCGTGCGCCGGTTCCAGAAGATGCTCAACGAGGCGGGGCGGATTGCCCCGGTGCGCCGTCCGCGCGGCGACGACATCGATGCCGCCTGCGGGCAGCTCAAGGGCCAGGTGATGGACCGCACCCGCCGCCAGGCGGAGTTCCGCAAGCGCCTGGAGGAACTTGATGCGCGCGCGTGACGCGCTGCTGCTCTCGATCCTCGTCGCCTTCGCGGCCTCGGCGTGCTCGCGCCTTTCCTTCGTCAAGCCCAGTGCCGAGCGCGGTCGCTACACCCAGGTGGCGCCGGATTACCGCTTCTCCGAGAGCCCGGAAAGCCGCAGGCGCGAGCAGGTGCGCGCCCACGTGGCCGAATCCGGGCGCGCGCTGGAAGCCGGCGAACTCGACCTGGCCCTGCGCGAGGCCCAGGCGGCGCTCAAGGCCGATCGCGATTCGGCCGACGCACGGGGCATGCTGGCGCTGGTGGAAATGATGCGCGGCAACCCTGAGGAGGCCGGCCGGCACTACGCAGAGGCCGCCCGGCTCGCCCCTGACGACGGCGGGATGCAGAACAACTACGGCGCCTGGCTGTGCCGCCAGGGTCGCGCGGCGGAGGCCATGGAGTACTTCGAGCGCGCGATCGCCGCGCCGGGCTACCAGGTACCTGCCGATGCCCTGGCCAATGCCGGCGCCTGCGCCGAAGCGGCCGGCCGCGGCGATCGCACCGAACAATACCTGCGCGCCGCGCTGCGGCTTGATCCCGAGAACAGCGTGGCGTTGTCAGCCATGGCCGAATACCAGTACCGTAGTGGCCGTTATCTTGAAGCCCGCGCCTTTTCGCAGCGCAGGCTGGCCGCGGCACCTCCCAGTGCCGAAGTTCTACTGCTTGCATCACAGATCGAAGAAAAGATGGGCGACAAGGCTGCCGCCGAGCGTTACCGTCAGCGGTTGGGAAGGGAGTTCCCTCACGCGTTGCAGCAGAATCCCGGGGGATAGCAGTACACATGTCATCCGCAGCAAACGCTGGCGGGTCCGACCAGGGGACCGGACTCCGCCTCCGAGAGGCCCGCGAGGCCGCCGGACTGGGGGTTTCCGAAGTCGCCGCAGCCATGCGCGTTCCCGTGCGCGTGGTGGAGTCGCTGGAAGCCGGTGACTGGAACCGGCTCGGCGCGGCGGTATTCGTGCGCGGTCACCTGCGCAGCTACGCGCGCGCGGTCGGCCTTCCGCCCGACGCCCTGCAGCCCGAAGGAGAGCTGCCGGCGGTCGCGCCGCCAGTGCTGCAGCCGCGCACCTATACGCCGCGCTACCGGCTGATCGCCGAGCAGGCCGCGCGCCGGATGGTCTACGTGGTGATCACCGCCACCTTGGCCATCCCGGTGTGGATGGTGACCCGCGGGCACCTTGACGACGCCCCGGCGGTGGCTTCGCTGGACATCGATCCCATGTCCGTTGCCGCGGACGATCCCCAGGTCCGGCAGCAGCGGCCGTACGTCGCTTCCATGACGCCGCTGCAGTCGCGTCCTGCGCGGCGCGCCGGGCCGGCACCGGCGGATGACGCCGATGCGCCTGCGCTGGTGCTTCAGTTCAATGCCGACTGCTGGATGGAAGTCACCGGCCGCGACGGCTCGGTGCTCGAGCAGGCCCTGGTGCGGGCGGGAGAGGAGCGCAGCTACCGCGCGGGCGAAGTGGGCCAGGTGGTGCTGGGCAACGCCGGTGCCGTCGAGGTGAGCCGGTTCGGCGACATTCAGGATATCCAGCCGTTCCAGCGGGCGAACGTGGCGCGGTTTACGGTATCCTCCGACGGTTCGCTCGCCCCGGCCGGCGACTGACGCGACCAGCCAATCCGGCGGCCCCGCGGCGGTCCTGCAACCGGGGCGGCCGCAAATTCATATCCAGGATAAAAGGCTGTCCGCGCGCCCGCGCGGGCGGGAGAAAGCATGGCGATCGACGATATCTACGACGAGCACGAACAGGGCGAACGCGTCCGTGAATGGATCCGGCGGAACGCCGTTGGCCTGCTGGGCGGCATCATCCTGGGCCTGGCGCTGATCTTCGGCTGGCAGATGTGGCAGAAGCACAGGGAAGGCCAGCGGGTCGAGGCCGGCAACCAGTTCCAGGCGGCGCTCAACGCGGCCGCATCGGGGGATTTCGAGCAGGCCCGGGCCCGGATCGCCGAGCTGCGCGGGGATACCTATCCCGTCCTGGCCGCCCTGGACCTGGCCAAGGCCCAGCTTGCAGCGGGCGATACCCAGGGAGCCATCGACACCCTGCGCTCGGCACCTGCCTCCGATCCGGCGCTCGAACCCGTCCGGCGCCATCGCCTGGCGCTGCTGCTGATCGAAGCCGGCGAGGCTGGGGAAGCGGTCCAGCTGCTCGCGGGCAGCGATGAGCCGGCCGCGCTGGAAGCGCTGGGCGACGCCCATCATGCGCTCGGCCAGCGCGAGCAGGCCGCCCATGCCTACGCCTCGGCGCTTGAACGCCTGGGCGAAGAAGCGCCGCAGGGCCGCCTGCTGGAACTCAAACTCATCGACGCCGGCGGCCAGCCGGCGCAGTCCGGGGCGATTTGATGAAGCCTGAAAACGCAACGCGTTCGTTCCTTCCGCCGCAGGGCGTGCTGTTGCGCGCCGCCGTGATGCTGTGCTGCGCGCTGGCGCTGGCGAGCTGCAGCACGGTGAAAGGCTGGTTTGGCGGCGACGACGAGGAAGTCAGTGCCACCGACCCGATGCCGCTGCGCGAATTCACGCCAAGCGTGGAGGTCTCTCGGATCTGGAGCGCGGGGGTTGGCAAGGGCGAACGCCGGATCGGCGCCCGCCAGGGACCGGCCGTGGCAAACGGCCGCGTCTATGCGGCCGGCGTGAGCCACGGCGTGCGCGCGCTTGACCTGCAGACCGGCAATGAGATCTGGCGCCACGCGTCAGACCTGCGCCTGGCCGGGACGCCCGGCGTTGGCGAGGGCCTCGTGGTGGTGGGCGGCCTGGAGGGTGACGTGCTGGCGCTGGACGCGCAGACCGGCGAAGAGCGCTGGAGCGCCAAGCTGGGCAACGAGGTCATCGCTGCCCCGGCCATCGGCCAGGGCGCGGTGGTGGTGCGTTCCAACGACGGCCGGGTCACCGCCTTCGACGCTGCCAGCGGCCAGGAACGCTGGTTCTGGGTGCAGGAACTGCCGACCCTTACGGTGCGCGGCAACGACGCCCCCACGCTTGGCCCCGGCTATGTGTTCGTCGGCAACGATGACGGCTCGGTGCAGGCGCTTTCGCTGGCGGACGGCCAGCCGGTATGGGAGCAGCAGGTCGGATATCCCGACGGCCGCACCGAGCTCGAGCGCATGTCCGACATCGATGGCAGCCCGGTGCTCGATGACATCATCCTGTTCGCCAGCAGCTATCGCGGCCAGACCATGGCCATCGAAGCGCCCAGCGGCCGCCCGCTGTGGGCCTCCGAATACGGCGGGCCGGGCCGGCTTGCCATGGCCAGCGACCGGCTGGTGGTCACGGACCGCCACGGCAACGTCCTGGCCCTGCACAAACAGACCGGCTCCACCCTCTGGCAGCAGGACGGCCTGGCGCGGCGCAACCTGAGCCCGGCGGCCATCCACGGCAACCATGCAGTGGTCGGTGATTTCGAGGGCTGGCTGCACTGGCTGGACCTTGACGATGGCAGCTTCGCGGCGCGCGCGCGCGCGGCCGGCCGGGACGCCATCAAGGGCACCCCGGTGGTGGCCGACGGCGTCCTGGTCGTGCAGACGGTCGGCGGCGAGCTGAGCGCCTTCCGGCTGCAGCAATAGCCGCGGCGGGGCGCGTGCCCATGCTTCCAGTCGTTGCCCTGGCAGGTCGTCCCAACGTCGGCAAGTCGACGCTGTTCAACGTGCTCACGCGCAGCCGCGACGCGCTGGTGCACGACGAGCCCGGCGTGACCCGGGACCGCAACTACGGCATCTGCAGGCTCGACCCGCAGCGTCCGTTCCTGCTGGTGGATACCGGCGGCATCGCCGGCGACGAAGAGGGCCTGGCCGGCGCCACCGCGCGCCAGGCGCGGGCCGCCGCCGCCGAGGCCGACCTCGTGCTGTTCGTGGTCGACGGCCGCGAAGGACCGTCGGGGCTGGACGACGAGCTGCTGCAGTGGCTGCGCAAGAGCGGCCAGCCGGTGGTGCTGGTGGTCAACAAGACCGACGGCGTCGACTCGCGGGCGGCCCTGGCCGAATTCTCGCGCTATGGATTCAAGGACACGTTCGCGGTGTCTTCCGCCCACCGCCAGGGCATCGACGCGCTGCTGGCCCGGATCGTGTCCCAGCTGCCGGAAGAAGGCGAGGGCGAACACCTGGACGACGACCCGGAGCGGGTGCGCGTGGCGTTCATCGGCCGGCCGAACGTTGGCAAGTCCACGCTGGTCAACCGGCTGCTCGGCGAGGAGCGCATGATCGCCTCCGACGTCCCCGGCACCACCCGCGACTCCATTGCGGTGGACATGGAGCGCGAGGGGCGCAAGTACCGCCTTGTCGACACCGCCGGCATCCGCCGCAAGTCGCGGGTCGATGAGGCGGTGGAGAAGTTCTCGATCGTCAAGACGCTGCAGGCGATCGAACAGTGCCAGGTGGCCGTGGTGATGCTCGATGCCAGCGAGGGCGTCACCGACCAGGACGCCAGCGTGCTGGGCGCGGTGCTCGATACCGGCCGCGCGCTTGTGATCGCGGTCAACAAGTGGGACGGGCTGGACAGCTACCAGCGCGACCAGACCCAGGCCTTGCTCGAGCGCAAGCTGGCCTTCGTTCCGTGGGCCGAATCGGTGCGCATCAGCGCTCTGCATGGCTCCGGCCTGCGCGAGCTGTTCCGCGCCATCCACCGCGCCCATGACTCCGCCACCATCGAACTGGGCACGGCCGAGGTGAACCGGGCGCTGGAGATGGCAGTGGAGTCAAACCCGCCGCCGATGGTGCGCGGAAGCACGCCCAAGCTGCGCTTCGCCCACCCGTCGGGCACCAATCCGCCCACCTTCGTGATCCACGGCAACCGCCTGCGCCACCTGCCCGAGAGCTACCGGCGCTACCTGGAGAACTTCTTCCGCAAGCGCTTCAAGCTGGTGGGAACGCCGGTGCGGTTCGCGTTCAAGGAAGGCGAGAACCCTTTCCGGGGCCGCAGGAACGTGCTCACCGACCGCCAGGTGGAACGGAAGAAGCGGTTGATCCGCCACGCCAGGCGCAAGGGTTGAGCGTGGCCGGCGGCATCACCCTGGGCATCCTCGCCGGCGGCCGCGGCACGCGCCTGGGCGGGGTGGACAAGGCCTGGCTGCGACGCGAGGGAATGAGCCAGGTGGAGCGGCTGGTGCAGAGGATGTCGCCGGGCGTGGACGAGGTACTGATCAGCGCCAACAGCAAGCTTGAAGCCTACGCGGCGCTGGGCTTCACCGCGGTTCCTGATCTGCGGCCGGGTTTGGGCCCGCTGGCCGGGCTCGAGGCGCTGTGCCAGGCCTGCAGCGGGGAGTGGCTGCTGACCGCGCCGGTGGACCTGTTCAACGTCAATGACTGCCTGCTGCGCCGGCTGAAGGCCCGCGGCGGACCGGGCGCCTACGCGGTGGATGCCGATGGACCGCAGCCGCTGGTTGCCCTGTGGCACGTGGCGACGCTCCGGCCGGCGCTCGCCGCCGCGATCGAAGCGGGCGATCTTGCCGTGCACCGGCTGCAGGCCCGGCTCGGCATGGTCCCGCTGCGGCTGGACGGGGTACGCTTCGGCAACCTCAACACCCCGCAGGACCTGGCCGAAGTCGGCATGAAACTCCCGGATGACTGATTTCCCCTCCCGCATTTCCTACGCCGAAGCACTGGCGATCATCGTTGCCGCCGCAAAGGCCCGGCCGCTGCCCGCCGAGCGCTGTGCCATCCAGCGCGCCCACGGCCGCGTGCTGGCCACGGACATCACCGCCACCATCGCCCAGCCGCCGTTCGACAATGCGGCAATGGACGGCTTCGCCCTGCGCCACGCGGACCTTGCGCCGGCCGGCGGCAGCGTCCTGGAGCTGGTTGGCGAGCAGTTCGCCGGCACCGCCGACCAGCCTGCCATCGGCCCCGGCCAGTGCGTGCGCATCACCACCGGCGCCCCCATGCCGCCGGGCGCAGACACCGTGGTGATGAAGGAAAACACCCGGGTGGAGGGCGAGCGCGTGCATGTGCTGGAGCCCACCACCCGCGGCCGTCACGTGCGGCTGGCCGCGGAGGACACCGCCCCCGGCGACCTGCTGCTGCGCGCAGGCGACGTGCTCACGCCGTCGCGGATCGCACTGTGCGCGATGCAGGGACTGGCAGAGCTTGAAGTCCGGCGTCCGCCCACCGTGGCCGTCTTCGCCACCGGCGACGAACTGGTGGAACCGGGCATGGAGCTTGGCCCCGGGCAGATCTACAACTCCAACCGGGAGCTCCTGATGGGCCTGCTGCGCCAGGAGGGGCTGGAGCCCGTGGCCTGGCCGACCCTGGCGGATGACCCGGCGCATGTGCAGTCTTCCCTGCGCCATGCCGGCGACGCATTCGACCTGGTGATCACCTGCGGCGGCGTCTCCGCGGGCGAAAAGGACCACCTCCCCGCGCTCATGCAATCGAAGGGCAGGGTGCTATTCTGGAAAACCCGGCTCAAGCCCGGCATGCCGGTGCTGTTCGCAGAGGGCGGCAGCCTGGGCGAGGCGTTGTTCCTGTGCCTGCCCGGGAACCCGGTATCGGTGCTGGCCACCTGGCTGGCGCTCGGGCGGCCGCTGGTGGATGCGCTGCAGTCCCGCGCGCCGCGGCTGAAGCTGTTTGCGCGCCTGGCCACCGGCTGGAACAAGCGCAACGCGCGCCTTGAGTTCCTGCGCGGCCGGCTGATCCGCGGCGGGGATGGCACGCTGTCGGTGGAACCCAACCCCGCGGACGGCTCCAACCGGATGCGCGCGGCGGCCGATTCCGACGCCCTGCTGGTGCTGGAAGAGGGTGCCCGCGAATACACCGCCGGCAGCGTGGTCGAGGTCATTCCTTACTGAACGCGGGCGGCGCCGCCGCGCGCATGTCCAGCACCGGCGCGGGATAATGTGCGCATGGCAATCAAGGAAATCTCCCCCCGCGAAGCGCTGCTGCGCGCAGGGCAGGGCGCGCGCCTGATCGACGTGCGCGAAGACCACGAGCGCGCCGCCGGCATGGCCGAGGGCGCGGTGGGCGTTCGCAAGGCCGCGCTGGAGTCCGCGCCCGGGGAGCACATCCCGGCGCCCGGCGAAGAGGTGATCCTCATCTGCCGCTCTGGCCGCCGTTCCGCCGAGGCCGGCGAGGCGCTGGCCCGTCAGGGCTACGCCAACGTCGCTTCCGTGGCCGGCGGCACCGAGCGCTGGCAGCTGGAAAAGCTGCCCATGTCGGCCCCGGACGCCGGGTTCGATCTTGACTTCCACGAGCGCTACTCGCGGCACATGCTGCTGCCGGAAATCGGCCTTGAGGGCCAGCAGCGCCTGCAGGCCTCGCGGGTGCTGCTGCTGGGCGCCGGCGGCCTGGGCTCGCCGGCGGCCTGGTACCTGGCCGCGGCCGGGGTGGGCACCCTGCGCATCGCCGACCCGGACGTGGTGGACCGCAGCAACCTGCACCGGCAGATCCTGCACACCGACGCATCCATCGGCACGCCCAAGGTCCGGTCGGCCAGCGAGCGCCTGACCGCCCTCAACCCCCGCACCCGCATCGACGCGGTGCAGGAGCTGGTCACCAGCGACAACGTGGAACGCCTGATCGGCGACGTGGACGTGGTGATCGACGGGGCCGACAACTTCGCCATCCGCTACCTGCTCAACGACGCCTGCGTGAAGCTGGGCAAGCCGCTGGTCTACGGCGCCGTGCACCGTTTTGAGGGCCAGGTGAGCGTGTTCGACGCCGGCCGCCACCGCGGCACGCATCCGTGCTATCGCTGCCTGTTCCCCGAGCCGCCGCCGCCCGAGGCCGCGCCGAACTGCTCGGAGGCGGGCGTGCTGGGCATCCTGCCCGGCGTGGTCGGCCTGCTCGAGGCCACCGAGGCGATCAAGCTGCTGCTGGGGCTGGGCGAGCCGCTGCGCGGGCGCCTGCTGCACTTCGACGCCATGGGCATGCGCTTCCGCGAGACCCGGCTGGGGCCGGATCCGGATTGCCCGCTGTGCGCGCCGGGCCGCGAATTCCCCGGCTACATCGATTACGTCAAGTTCTGCGCCGGGACGGCCGCGTAGGCATCCCGGCGCGGGCGCTCAGCGCTTGCCGTGCCTGCGCTGCGCCTCGTCGAAGGCCTGCAGCTGCTCCGGCGTGGCCGGCTTCTGGTGGCTGGCCTTCCAGTCGTTGAATGGCATGCCGTAGACGGCTTCGCGCGCGGTGTCGCGGTCCATCTCGATCCCGCGGTCCTGCGCGGCCTCGCGGTACCAGTCGGCCAGACAGTTGCGGCAGAAGCCCGCCAGGATCATCAGGTCGATGTTCTGCACATCCGGGCGCTCCTGCATCAGGTGCCCGCGCAGGCGGCGGAAGACGGCGGCTTCGATCTCGGTGGTGGTGGGGTCGCGCTGGGTGTCTTTCATTGCTTCAACGCCCGCCGCTTCCGAAAGCGGGGGCAAACGGGGAGAATGTGGCGTTGACTCTATCGCAGCACGCCCGCCCACGCATGACAGCACGCATCCTCGACGGCCGGAGCATCGCCGACAGCCTCCTCGATTCGCTCCGCCTCAAGGTCGACCAGCGCCTGGCCGACGGCAAGCCCGCGCCCGGCCTGGCGGTGGTGCTGGTGGGCAGTGACCCGGCCTCGCAGTCCTACGTGCGCAACAAGCGCCGGGCCGCGGAGAAGGTCGGCATCCGCGCGCTGGATTTCGACCTGCCCGAAGGCACCACCGAAGCCGAGCTGCTCGAACTCATCGACCGCCTCAACGCCGATCCGGACGTGCACGGCATCCTTGTCCAGCTGCCGCTGCCCGGCATCCCGGATGCCACCCGCCTGATCCACCGGATCGATCCGCGCAAGGACGTCGACGGCTTCCACCCGGAGAACGTCGGCCACCTGGCCCTGCGCCAGTTCGGCCTGCGCCCCTGCACCCCGCGCGGCATCACCACGCTGCTGGCCTGGACCGACCG
>JAAYXJ010000184.1 GCA_012515985.1 Gammaproteobacteria bacterium | reverse complement strand
CTTCGATGGCCAGCGAAATGCGTGACAGTTCGCCGCCCGAGGCAACCCGGCGCAGCGGCCGCGGTGGCTGGCCGGCGTTGGCGGAGACCAGGAACTCCACCCGCTCGGCGCCCTTCGGGTCGGGATGATCCGTGGCCTGGGGCTCGATCGCCACTTCGAAGCGTCCGCCCCCCATGCCAAGCTCGGCGATGAGGGCGGTGGTGTCGCGCGAGAGCGCCTGTGCGGCGGCGGCGCGCGCCTTCCCCAGTTCCCGGGCGGCGGCGCGCCAGCGGTTCGCGGCGGCCGAGATCTCCTCATCCAGGACCTGCAGCCGCTCTTCGGCATGCTCGAGTGCCTGCAGTTCCGCGGCCATCCCGTCACGCCGCGCCGCCAGGCCCTCAGGCGCCACCCGGTGCTTGCGGGCAAGGTCATGCAGCTGCGCCAGCCGCTCATCCAGCATGCGATAGGTTTCCGGATCGATGTCCAGGTCGTCGCGCACCAGCTGCAGCTGGCTGGCGGCTTCTTCGAGCTGGATCCCGGCCGATTCGAGCAGGGCGTCGATTTCGCCCAGCCGCGGCTCGTGTTGCTGCATCCGCGCCAGGCCCGCGCGGATGCGCTGGACCCGGGCATCAAGTGAATCATCGCCGCCGATCTGCTCCAGTGCGTCGTCGCAGGCGCCGATCAGCTCCGCCGCGTGAGCCTGGCGCCGGTGGTCGGCGACCAGGGTGTCGATCGCTTCGGGCTCCAGCGGCTGGCCTTCCAGTTCCTGCAGCTGGTGGCGCAGCCAGTCCCGGCGCTCGGCGGGATCGCCGCGCGACGAGAGTGACTCGCGTTCGGCGGCCAGTGCGGCCCATGCCCGGGCGGCCTCGGCCACCGCGGCCAGTTCGCCGGCGTGGCGCCCATAGGCGTCCAGAAGGGCCAGCTGGCTGGCGCGCGAGAGCAGGGCCTGGTGCTCGTGCTGGCCGTGGATCTCGACCAGCAGGCCCGCCAGTTCCCCAAGCTGGGTGAGCGTGGCGGGGCGGCCGTTGATCCAGGCGCGCGAACCGCCGTCGGCGCGCAGGGTGCGGCGCAGCTGGCAGGCGCCATCGTCTTCGTCGAATTCGTGTTCGCGCAGCCACTGCGCCGCCGCCGGGGCGTCGGCCAGGTCGAACCCGGCGCTCAGTTCCGCCCGGCTGGCGCCGTGGCGCACCACGCCGCTGTCCGCGCGCATCCCGGAGAGGAAGCCCAGCGCATCGACCAGCAGCGACTTGCCGGCGCCGGTTTCCCCGGAGATCACGGTCAGGCCGGGGCCGAACTCCATTTCGGTGGCGCTGGCCACGGCGAAATCACGGATCGTCAGATGGGTGAGCATAGGGGCGTGATTGTGCAGCGGGGCCCGGCGCCGGCCAAGCCGGTGGCCCGGGTCGGGGCAGCATCACCGGGTCGGGTCGCACGGCCTGCGATCCCGGCCAGGGTCACGGTGGCGGTTGCGAACCCGCCCGGGCGACCGTATATCGTTGGCACCATGAGCCGTTCAGAGGGACATCCCGCAGGACACGACCTGGACCCGCGCGCCCGCCAGCTGCTGCGGACCCTGATCGGGCGCCATATCCAGGACGGGGAGCCGGTCGGCTCGAAGACCCTGGCCCGGCATTCGGGCCTGGACGTGAGCCCGGCGACGATCCGCAACATCCTCGCCGACCTCGAGGAAAGCGGCTTCCTGTCCTCGCCGCATACGTCGGCCGGCCGCGTGCCGACCGCGCAGGGTTACCGGGTGTTCGTGGATTCGCTGCTGCAGCTCAAACCCCTGCCGGACGCGGAGGTGGCGCGCGTGCGCGGCAGCCTCGCGCCGGGCGGGGGAACGCAATCGCTGCTGGGCAGCGCGTCGGAGCTGGTCTCGGCAATGACCCGGTTCGTCGGCGTGGTCAGCGTGCCGCGCCGCGAGCGCTTCGCCTTCCGCCACATCGACTTCGTCGCGGTGGACGCGCAGCGGGTGATGGCGATCCTGGTATTCGCCGACAACGAGATCCAGAACCGCCTCATCCAGACCCGCCGCTGCTACCGGACGGCCGAGCTGGAGCGGGTGGCCAATTACCTCAACGCCAACTTCGCCGGCATGCCGCTGGGCGAGATCCGGTCGGCGCTGGTGCGCGACCTGCGCTCGGCGCGCAGCGAGATGGAAGCGCTGCTGGCCCAGACCGTGGAACTGGCCGAGCAGGTCCTGGACGGCGACGACGAGGACATCGTGGTGACCGGGCAGAACCGGCTGATCGGTCTGCAGGACCTGTCCGATCTGGAACGCCTGCGCGAGCTGTTCGAAGCCTTCTCGCGCAAGCGCGAGATCCTGCAGTTGCTTGAACGCACCGTGGATGCGCCGGGCGTGCGCATCTTCATCGGCGAGGAGACCGGCCTGGCGCCGCTGGAAGGGGTGTCGCTGGTGACCGCAAGCTACGGCACCGGCGGGCAGGTCCTGGGGGTGCTGGGCGCCATCGGCCCTACCCGCATGGCCTATGAGCGGGTGATCCCGGTGGTGCAGGCCACCGCCGGCGCGCTCGGCGCCGCGCTGGACGCTGCAAACGAATCCTGACGGTCGGCGGGCTTGAATTGCCCGGCCGCGGGCCCCATTGCCGATCCGACGGCGGCAGAACGACCGCCACGGGACCAGAGATGAACCAGGAATCCGGACAGGACCAGGATCCCCGGCAGGAGCCGGGCGAGGCAGTGGAAGACAACGCCAGCCAGCCGCTGGAAGGGCAGGTGGAGAGGCTGCAGGCCGAACTGGAGCAGATGCGCGCCCAGTCGCTGCTCGAACGCGCCGACCTCGAGAACCAGCGCAAGCGCATGGTGCGCGAGATCGAATCGGCGCGCCGTTTCGCCAACGAACGCCTGCTGGCCGACATGCTGCCGGTGTTCGACAGCATCGAGGCGGGCCTGGCCAGCGCTTCCGAAGACGACCCGCTTCGCGCCGGGCTGGAGGCCACCCTTCGCCAGCTGCAGAAGGTCACAGCCGCCAACGGGCTGGTGGAGATCGCGCCGGCCCCGGGCGACGCCTTCAATCCCGACCACCACCAGGCGATGAGCGTCTCGGAAGCCGAGGGCATCGCGCCGGGCGCGGTGGTGCAGGTGTTCCAGAAGGGCTACGTGCTCAACGAGCGCCTGCTGCGCCCGGCCATGGTGGTGGTGGCCCCGTCCTGACCGCCCGCCGGGCCGGCATTTCCCGGCCGCGGCTTGAAGCGCCGCCAGGCGCCCCCAGATAAACCCTGTAGGCGGTATTGCCGCCCCCAATCATTTACTGAATCAGATCCAGAGGGAACCACTCATGGCAAAGATCATCGGCATCGACCTGGGCACGACCAACTCGTGCGTGGCGATCATGGACGGCGGCAAGGCCAAGGTCATCGAGAACAGCGAGGGCGACCGCACCACGCCGTCGATCGTGGCGTACACGAAGGACGGCGAGGTGCTCGTGGGCGCCTCGGCCAAGCGCCAGGCCGTCACCAACCCGCACAACACCTTCTTCGCGGTCAAGCGCCTGATCGGCCGCAAGTTCAAGGACGCCGAGGTCCAGAAGGACATCGGCCTGGTCCCGTACAAGATCATCGAACACGACAACGGCGATGCCTGGGTCGAGTCCAGCGATGGCAAGAAGCTGTCGGCGCAGGAAGTCTCCGCGCGGATCCTGGAGAAGATGAAGAAGACCGCCGAGGACTACCTGGGCGAGAAGGTCACCGAGGCAGTGATCACGGTGCCGGCGTACTTCAACGACTCCCAGCGCCAGGCCACCAAGGACGCCGGCCGCATCGCCGGCCTGGACGTCAAGCGCATCATCAACGAGCCGACCGCGGCCGCGCTGGCCTACGGGCTGGACAAGGGCGGCGGTGACCGCAAGGTGGCGGTGTACGACCTGGGTGGCGGCACCTTCGACGTGTCGATCATCGAGATCGCCGAGGTCGACGGCGAGAAGCAGTTCGAGGTGCTGGCCACCAACGGCGACACCTTCCT
>JAAYXJ010000183.1 GCA_012515985.1 Gammaproteobacteria bacterium | reverse complement strand
TGATCACCGAGGGCGTGCGCGGAGAAGGCGGCATCCTGCGCAACGCCAGCGGCGAGCGCTTCATGGAGCGCTACGCGCCCAACGCCAAGGACCTGGCCAGCCGTGACGTGGTCAGCCGCTCGATGACCATCGAGATCCGCGAGGGCCGCGGCGTGGGCGAGCACAAGGACCACATCCACCTGGACCTGACCCACCTGGATCCCGCCGACATCCACAAGAAGCTGCCGGGCATCGCCGAAAGCGCGCGCATCTTCGCCGGCGTGGACGTGGAGAAGGAGCCGATCCCGGTCATCCCGACCGTGCACTACAACATGGGCGGCGTGCCCACCAACTACCACGGCGAGGTGGTGCAGCTGAAGGACGGTGATCCGGACGCAGTGGTGCCGGGCCTGTACGCGATCGGCGAGGCCGGCTGCGTGTCGGTGCACGGCGCCAACCGCCTGGGCTCCAACTCGCTGCTGGACCTGGTGGTGTTCGGCCGCGCGGTGGCCAACCGCTGCGCCGAGACCATCCGCCCGGGCCAGCCGCACAAGAAGCTGGCCGGCGACGCCTGCGACCGCGCGCTGGCCAACTTCGACCGCGTGCGCAACGCCAACGGCAGCCTGCCCACCGCGGTCATCCGCGACCGGCTGCAGCGCACCATGCAGGAGCATGCGGCGGTGTTCCGCACCCAGGAGACCCTGGCCGAGGGTGTGGAGAAGGTGCGCGAGATCCGCGAGTCCTTCGCCGACGTCAAGGTGTCCGACCGCTCGCTGGTGTGGAACTCGGATCTCATCGAAACGCTCGAGCTGCAGAACCTGCTCGGCCAGTCGCTGGTGACCATCACCTCGGCGGAGAACCGCAAGGAGTCGCGCGGCGCCCACGCCCGCGAGGATTACCCCGACCGCGACGACGAGAACTGGCAGAAGCACACCCTGTGCTGGCTGGAAGAAGACGGCAGCACCCGCATCGACTACCGCCCGGTGCACATGTACACCCTCGACGACGAGGTCGAGGTGGTCCCGCCCGTGGCACGCGTCTACTGACCGGGAGAAACGAAAGAAATGGCTGAACTCACCCTCCCGAAAAACTCCAAGGTCCAGCCGGGCCGGCACTTCCCGGCAACCGGCGCCAAGCGCACGCGCACCTTCAAGGTGTACCGCTGGAGCCCGGACGAGAACCGCAACCCCACTGTCGACACCTACGAGGTGGACCTGGACAGCTGCGGGCCGATGGTCCTGGACGCGCTGATCAAGATCAAGAACGAGATCGACCCCACGCTGACCTTCCGGCGCTCCTGCCGCGAGGGCATCTGCGGCTCGTGCGCGATGAACATCGACGGGGTCAACACCCTGGCCTGCACCCGCGCCATCGAGGACTGCAAGGCCACCGAGGTCCCGATCTACCCGCTGCCGCACATGCCGGTGATCAAGGACCTGGTGCCTGACCTCACCCACTTCTTCGCGCAGTACGCGTCGATCAAGCCGTGGATCCGCACCCAGACCCCGGCGCCGCCCGACCGCGAGCGGCTGCAGTCGCCGGAAGAGCGCGACCGGCTGGACGGGCTGTACGAGTGCATCCTGTGCGCCTGCTGCAGCACCGCGTGCCCCAGCTACTGGTGGAACGGCGACCGCTACCTGGGCCCGGCGATCCTGTTGCAGGCCTACCGCTGGATCGCCGACAGCCGCGACGAGGACACCGGCGCGCGCCTGGACGACCTGGAAGACCCGTTCAAGCTCTACCGCTGCCACACCATCATGAACTGCGCCCGCACCTGCCCCAAGGGGCTCAACCCGGGCAAGGCGATCGGTGAGATCAAGCGGCTGATGCTGGCCCGCCAGGTCGGATGACCCCGGAAGAGCAAGCCGAGCTGGGGCGCCTGCGCTGGCGCTCGCGGCGCGGCATGCGCGAGCTGGACGTGCTGTTCAACCGCTACCTGGACCACGCCTGGGCGCAGGATTCCGAAGAGCAGCGCGGGGTTTTCCTACGCCTGCTGGAATGCGAGGACGATAAGCTCTGGCGCTGGTTCATGGGCTACGAGGACGTCCCGGATGCCGAGCTCGCGGCGTTCATCCGCAGGGTGCTCGACCTGCCGCATTGAGTGGAAGCCATCGCGCCTGCTCGGTGCGATGCTGCTGGTGCTCGGCGTGCTGGCCGGGTTCGCGGTGCTGGCCTCGGAGATGCCCCGCGCCGTCGCGTGGCCGGTGGCGGGCTTGGCCGTCCTCAACGGTTTGTGGCTGGCCTGGGTTGAACTCCGCCGCCCGCGTTCGCGTTTCGTCTTCGCCGGCCAGGATGCACCGGTGGAAGTGGACGGGCGCAAGGTGCAAGAGGCCAGCGTGACCTGGCGCGGCCCGCTTGCGTTCGTGCGCTGGCGCGAATCCGACGGCACGCGCCGCCGCCTCGCCTGGTGGCCCGACACCCTGCCGCCCGCGGCGCGCCGTGAACTGCGGCTGGCCGCGCCCGTGCGCAGGGCTGCGCCAAAGGCGGCTTCGGTGGCAACATAGCGGGCCTTGCGCCACCCATCGGCGCCGCGTCCCGTCCAGCCAGCGAGAGCCGATGTTCAAACCCGTCCCCGTCGCGATTGGCCTGCGCTACCTGCGTGCCAAGCGCCGCAACGGCTTCATCTCCTTCATTTCGCTGGCCTCCATCCTGGGCATCGCCATCGGCGTGGCGGTGCTGATCACCGCGCTGTCGGTGATGAGCGGCTTCCAGCGCGAGATCCGCGACCGCATGCTGGAGATGGCCGCCCACGCCACCATCAGCGCGCACGGCGAGCCGATGGCGGACTGGGAGCACGCGGTGGAGGAGGCGAGCGCCGACCCGCGCGTGGCCGGCGCCGCACCCTACATCGAGACCCAGGCCCTGATCTCCGGTCCGCGCCGCGAGCCGGCGCTGCTGCAGGGTGTTTCGCCGCAGCACGAACGCGAGGTCTCGAAGATCGGTGAGCGCATGGTTGCCGGTGATCTTGATGACCTTGCCCCGGGCGAGTTCAACATCGTCCTCGGCCGCGACCTCGCCCTGTGGCTGGGCGTGGGGGTGGGCGACACGGTGATCGTCACCACCGATTTCCAGACCACGCCCATGGGCGCGGTGCCACAGCTCAAGCGCTTCACCGTCAGCGGCATCTTCCAGGTCGGCCACCAGCAGTTCGACCGCAGCCTGGCGGTGGCCAACATGCAGGACCTGCAGCGGGTGCTGCGGATGGGCGATGGCGTCACCGGCGTGCGCCTGCGCCTGCATGACATGGACCGGGGCTGGGAGGTGGCGCGCGACCTCGCGGTGCGCCTGCAGGGCCCGTACATGGTCAGCGACTGGAGCAGCGAGAACGCCAACATGTTCCGCGCCCTGCGCCTGGAGAAGACCATGATCGCGATCCTGCTCTCGCTGATCATCGCCATGGGGGCCTTCAACCTGGTGTCCTCGCAGGTGATGCTGGTGACCGACAAGCAGGCCGACATCGCCATCCTGCGCACCCTGGGGCTCACCCCGGGCGGGGTCATGCAGACCTTCATGGTCCAGGGCAGCATGATCGGGGTGTTCGGCACCGCGCTGGGCGTGGTGGGCGGCATCCTGCTCACCCTCAACCTCGAGAACATCCTGCGCGCCATCGAACGCGCCTTCGACGTGGTGCTGATCCCGCCCGACGTCTATTACATCACCGGCCTTCCTACCGAACTGAGCGCCCAGGACGTGGTGATCATCGCCGCAGTTGCGCTGGCGATGGCGCTGGTGGCCACCGTATACCCGGCCTGGCGCGCGGCGCGCACGGCCCCGGCGGAGGCGCTGCGCTATGAGTGAGATCGTGGTGCGTGCCGAAGGGCTGGGCAAGACCTACCGCGAGGGCGGGCTCAACACCCGGGTCTTCGAGAACCTGGATTTCGAAGTCGCCCGCGGCGAAACCGTCGCCATCCTCGGCGCGTCGGGGGCGGGCAAGAGCACGCTGCTGCACCTGTTGGGCGGTCTGGACACCCCCACCGCCGGCGAGGTGTACGTGGCCGGCAACAGGATGAGCGCACTTTCCGATGCCGCCCGCGGCCGCCTGCGCAACAGCTCGCTGGGCTTCGTCTACCAGTTCCACCACCTGCTGCCGGAATTCACCGCGCTGGAGAACGTGATGCTGCCGGTGCTGCTCTCCGGCGCGGCAGTGCCCCAGGCCACCGATCGTGCGCGCGAGCTGCTGGAGGCGGTGGGCCTTGGCCACCGGCTGCGACACAAGCCGGGCGAATTGTCGGGCGGCGAGCGCCAGCGCGCCGCCGTGGCCCGGGCGCTGGTCAACCAGCCGGCCTGCGTGCTGGGCGACGAGCCCACCGGCAACCTGGATGAAAAGACCGCCGCCAACGTGTTCGAGCTGATGCTGGCCCTCAACCGCGAGCAGGCCACCAGCCTGGTGGTGGTGACCCATGACCGCAGCCTGGCGCGGCGGCTCGACCGCGTGCTCGAACTGCACGAAGGCCGGCTGCGCGAGGTGGCGCCCGGCGCGGTCTGAACCGCGGACCCTCTTCCGCCCATGCGCTTGCGTGCGGACTTGTGCTAGCTTTTCGCGAAGGCACCCCGGCAAAGGGTGCCGGGCAGGTCGCGACCCCCACCGGGACCGAGCCGACAAATCAAACCGGGCCTCACGGCCTGGTTTCACTGTCGACTAATCCACTGGTTTTGGGGGATATCCATGCATTCGATCCGACCGCAACGCAATCTCCTGGCCGCGGCCGTCCTGGCCGGCCTGGTGACCCTGTCCCATGTCCCCCTGGCCCAGGCCCAGGAAGAGGCGCAGCAACAGCGCGCCGAAGAGCCAACCACGCTTGCGACCATGACGGTGACCGCGCAGAAGCGCGAGGAAGCTCTGCAGGACGTGCCGATCATGATCAACGTGCTGCCGGAGCAGCTGCTGCTTGATACCGGCGTGCGCGACATCAAGGACATGCAGGTCCTGGTGCCGGGCCTCACCGTCACCAGCACCCAGTCCGCGGCCCAGACCACGGCGCGCATCCGCGGCATCGGCACGGTGGGCGATAACCCGGGCCTTGAATCCTCGGTGGGCGTGGTGATCGACGGCGTCTACCGGGCCCGCAACAGCGTCGGCTTCGGCGACCTGGGCGAACTGGAGCGCATCGAGGTGCTCAAGGGCCCGCAGGGCACGGTGTTCGGCAAGAACACCTCGGCGGGCGTGATCAACGTGGTTACCCGCAAGCCTTCCTACCAGCAGGAAGTCGAGGGCGAAGTGACCGTGGGCAACTACGGGCTGGTCGGCGTCGGGGGCTCGTACAACGACGCGCTGGGCGACAACGCGGCCTTCCGGGTCTATGCGACCAAGCGCAAGCGCGACGGCTTCGATGACGTCTTCGTGGCGAACGGTCCGCGCACGCAGACCGACGACAACGACATGAACTACCACTCCATGCGCATGCAGCTGCTGCTGGAGCCCACCCCCGACGTCAGCATCAACCTGGCCGGTGACTACACCAGCCGCGAGGAAAGCTGCTGCGTCAACGTGACCACCCACCGTGGCCCGACCGCGGCGATCATCGACGCCCTGACGCCGGGCGGCGAGGGCATCATCCCGGTGCCCGATCCCGACCGGCGCCTGGCCTACGCCAACCGCACGTCGGAGCAGGACATCAAGGACAAGGGCGTATCGGGCGAGGTCAACTGGACCACGCCCTGGCTCAACAACGCGGTGCTGACCTCGATCACCGCGGCGCGCACCTGGGACGCGATCACCAGCATCGACTTCGACTACAGCGCCGCCGACATCATGTTCCGGCCGGCGGACGAGGACTATTCGCTGGTCGCCTTCGACACCTTCTCCCAGGAGTTCCGCCTGACCGGGTCCAGCGACCGGGTGGACTGGATGGTGGGCCTGTTCTATTCCGACGAGGACCTCAAGCGCAACGACTCGTACCACATGGGCGCGGCGTACGAGCCGTACCTGTCCACGCTGGTCGGCAGCCAGGTGCTGGCTGGCCTGGCCCAGGCCGTTGACGGCCTGCAGCAGGTGGTCGGCCCGCTGGGGCTGAGCGTCAACACGGCCAACCCGGCGACCTTCATCTCCGAGATCACCGGCCGGCCGTTCGGCACCAACTTCGCCGGGGTCGGGGCCCACGACCGCTACTCGCAGAACGCCAAGAGCGCGGCGATCTTCACCAACAACACCTTCCACGTCAGCGACCGGTTCGACCTGACCGTCGGGCTGCGCTACACCCGCGAGAAGAAGACCCTGGATTCGTCGTTCACCAATCCCAACGGGAGCGCGGCCTGCGGGATCACGCTCGCCGACCCGGCCGCTGCCGTGGGCGGTGCCATGATCGGGCGGGTGGACGGCTTCGCCAACCTGCCGCCGGCGGTGCAGCAGCAGCTGATGGCGCAGATGCTCCCGCAGCTCACCCCGGCGATCCAGCAGGTTGCCGGCTTCATGTGCCTGCCCTGGGCCAACGCGCTCCACAACGGCCGGGAGACCTACCAGGAGCGCACCGAGAAGGAATGGTCCGGGACCATCAAGGCGGCCTACGACTTCTCCGACGACGTGATGGGCTACGTGTCGGCGGCGCGCGGCTACAAGGCGGGCGGGTTCAACCTGGACCGCGTGCAGGTGGGCATCACCCCGCAGGACGACACCTACTTCCCCGGCGAATTCGTGGACAGCTACGAGTTGGGCCTGAAGACCACCTGGGACGATGGCAACCTGCTGTTCAACGCGGCAGTATTCCACCAGGAGTACGAGGACTTCCAGCTCAACAGCTTCCTCGGCACCGCGTTCGTGGTGCGTTCGATCCCGAAGGTGACCTCCACCGGCGTGGACATGGACGTGCTGTGGCAGACCGGGGTGACGGGCCTGATGTTGCAGGGCGGCCTGACCTACGCCGACACCAAGTATGGCAACGACCTGCTGCCGGACCCGGATCTCGCCCTGTTGCCCGGCAACCAGATGAGCTTCGCGCCCAAGTGGTCGGGCAACGCCTCGCTCACCTACGACTGGGACATCGGCTCCAACCTGATGGGTCGCTTCAACATCGGTGCCAAGTACATGTCCGACTACAACACCGGCTCGGACCTGGATCCGCAGAAGGAGCAGGAGGCCTACACCCTGCTCAACGCCCGCATCGGTTTCGGGCGCCAGGACCGGCGCTGGATGGTGGAGTTCTGGGGCCAGAACCTCACCGACGAGACCTACAAGCAGGTGGGCATCGACGCGCCGATCCAGAGCGGTTCCTGGAACGCCTACCTGGGCGCGCCGCGCACCTACGGCATGACCCTGCGCGTGCGTTACTGAGGCCCCGCCGGGCCCTGGCCCGGGGTGCCAGCCCGGGGCCCGCGCATCGACGGATGCGCGGGCCTTGTTTTTGCGACAATCCACGGACGATTGACTGCAGGCGATGCCCGCGATGGACCAGGCTCCAGACGACGACACCCTCCGCCAGCTGGCGGCTTCCCTGGGCGAGCGGCTGCGCGCCGAGCGCGACATGCTGGTGACCGCGGAAAGCTGCACCGGCGGCTGGATCGCCAAGGCCATGACCGACGTGGCCGGATCCTCCGAATGGTTCGACTGCGGCATGGTGGCCTACAGCTACGAGGCCAAGCAGGCGCTGCTGGGCGTGAGGCCGGGCACCCTGGAGGAGCACGGCGCGGTGAGCCGGGAGACGGCGGTGGAGATGGTCTCCGGCGCCCTGGTGCACTCTGGCGCAACGCTCGCGGTGGCGGTCACCGGCATTGCCGGGCCGGGCGGCGGCACGGCGGAGAAGCCGGTGGGCACGGTGTGGATCGCCTGGAAGCGCCGCGCCGGCTACACCCATGCGGAGCTGTTCCACTTCGAGGGCGACCGCGACGCGGTCCGGCGCCGGACCGTAATGGCCGCGCTCAAGGGCCTGGAGCCGCTGCTGTGAAACCGCGTCCGGCGCAGGGAGGGGCCGCCTGATGTGGGAGACCATCGGCACCGTCCGCGACCTGGGCCGGCTGCAGGAGATCGCCTCGGTCCTGATCCGCTTCGGGTTCGGCGAGTTCGTGCAGCGCATCGGGCTCATCGGCGCGCTGGAGCGGGCGGGGCGGCTGCTGCACATTGGCCACCAGGAGGAGCGCGAGCGGCCCGAGGCGCCGGTGCGGTTCCGCCAGGCGCTGCAGGAGCTGGGGCCCACCTTCGTCAAGTTCGGCCAGGTGCTTGCCACCCGCATCGACCTGCTGCCGCCCGACTGGATCGCCGAGCTGGGCAAGCTGCAGAACGCGGTGCCGGCCTTCAGCTGGGAAGAGATCCGGCCGCAGCTGGCGGAGGACCTGGGCGCCGATCCGGAAACCGTGTTCGCACGCATCGAAACCGAGCCAATGGCGGCGGCGTCGCTGGCCCAGGCCCACCGTGCCTGGCTGGAAGACGGCCGCCCGGTCGTGCTGAAGGTGCGCCGGCCGGGCATCCGCGAGGTGGTGGAGGCCGACCTGAGGCTGCTGATGCGGGTGGCGGAGATCATCGAGGCCCAGGTACCGGACCTGCGCCGCTACCGCCCCACGGGCATCGTGCAGCAGTTCGCGAGTTCCTTGCGCGCGGAGCTGGATTTCGCCGCCGAGTGCCGCAATGCCGAGCGGATCGCGGAGAACTTCGAGGGGGATGACCGCATCGCCATCCCTGGCATCCACTGGCAGTGGACCTGCGAGCGGCTCAACGTGCAGGACTTCATGGACGGCATCCCCGGCGGCGACATGGCCACCGTGGACGCGCTGGGCCTGGACCGGCACGAGCTGGCGCGCCGCGGCGCCGGCATCGTGCTCAAGATGGTGCTCGAGGACGGCCTGTTCCACGCCGACCCGCACCCCGGGAACATCTTCTACCTGGATGACGGCCGCATCGGGGTGATCGACTTTGGCATGGTCGGCCGGGTCGGCGAGCGGCGCCGGCAGCAGGTGGCGCAGCTGCTGCATGGCATGGTCACGCAGGAGTCCGAGGCGGTGGCCGACATCCTGCTGGAGTGGACCGATGGCGATGCGGACGTGGACGAGAGCCGGCTGCAGACTGACGTGGACGGGCTGGTGGACCAGTACCGCGGCGTGCCCCTCAAGGAATTGCGGATGGGCCAGATGTTGCTGGACGTCTCCGCCATGCTGCGCCGGAACCGGCTCACCCTGCCGCCGGACCTGGCGCTGATGATCAAGGCCTTCCTGACCCTGGAAGGCCTGGGCCGGCGCCTGGATCCCGATTTCGACATGGCCAGCGAGGCCCAGCCATACCTGGAGCGGGCGCTGCTGCAGCGGTACTCGCCATCCGCGCTGGCGCGGCGCGGGCGCCGCACGGTCTCCGGCCTGCTTGACCTGGCCGGGAGCCTGCCGCGCGACCTGCGGCGGCTGATGCAGGCGGCCCGCCGGGGACGCCTGCGTACCCAGATCGAGGTCACCTCGCTCAAGGCCTTCGGCGACCAGATCAACAGCGCCGCCAACCGCCTGACCGTGGGCGTGATCACCGCCGCGCTGATCATCGGCTCGTCGATCGTCATGA
>JAAYXJ010000182.1 GCA_012515985.1 Gammaproteobacteria bacterium | reverse complement strand
ACAGGCCGTACAGCTCGCGGCCCTTGTGGAACAGCGGGGTCTCGGGCGAGTTGAGGTACTTGGGGCCGTCGCTCTTGCCCAGCACCCGGCCGCCGAAGGCGATGGTGCGCCCGCGGCGGTCGGCGATCGGGAACATCACCCGGTCGCGGAACTTGTCATAGACGTTGCCGCGGTCGTTGCGGCTGAGCATGCCGGTCTTTTCCAGCAGCCTGAGGGCGCGCTCGTCCTTGCCCAAGGCGTCCTTGAGCGCGCCGAAGCCATCGGGCGCATAGCCGATGCCGAACTGCTCGCGGATCGATTCGTCCACACCCCGGTTGTCGAGGTAGGCGCGCGCGGCGTCGCTGCCGGCCAGCTGCCTGCGGTAGAACCGCTCGGCCGCCTGCAGCATTTCGAACATCGCCCCGGTGTCGCTGTCGCGGTTGCGCTGCCGGGTTTCGCGCGGCACCTCCATGCCGGCCGCGCGCGCCAGTTCATCCACGGCGTCGAGGAATTCGAGGCGGTCGTAGTTGATCAGGAACCCGATCGCGCTGCCGTGCGCCCCGCAGCCGAAGCAGTGGTAGAACTGCTTGGTGGGCGACACGGTGAACGACGGCGTGCGCTCGTCGTGGAAGGGGCAGCAGGCCGCGTACTCCCGGCCCTGGCGCTTGAGCGGCACGCGCGCGCTGATCACCTCGACGATGTCGGTGCGGGCCAGGAGGTCGTCGATGAAGGCGTCGGGGATGCGGGACATTGCCCCGCTAGGATGCCACGCCGGCCGCGCTCACGGTCGTGTGGCGGGGGCCTGTGGATCCGCGGGCGGCGGGACGTCTTCCGGCAGCACCACCGGCAGTTTGCGCGGGTTCTCGATGCACGGGGATTCGTCTGCGATCCGGCGCTCGCGCCAGCGCTCGTCGATGACCGCGGTGATCAGCGCGCCGCCAAAGAAGATCATCGCCGCGTAGTACACCCACACCAGCACGATCACCAGCGCGCCGGCCGAGCCGTACGGGCTGCCCGGGGCCGCCTCGGCCAGGTAGAAGGCGATCGCCCAGCGGCCGATCAGGAACAGCGCCGCCGTGATCAGGCCGCCCAGGAAGGCCTGCTTCCAGTGCACCCGGCGGTCGGGCAGGTAGTGGTACATGAGGGCGAAGGCGCAGGTGTAGACCAGCAGCATCACCGCGTTGCCGGCCAGCGGCAGCAGCAGCGGCAGGTCCCGGAAGAGCAGCTCCACGCTGGTGCCCAGCACGGTGGAGATGATCACCAGGAACCCCAGCGCGAACACCACGCCCACCGAGAACACGCGCTTGCGCAGCCAGGCCATCAGCCCGCCCAGGGCCTTCTCGCTGGTGTGGAAGATGAGGTTGAGGGTGGTCTGCAGGCGCGCGAACACCACCGTGGCGCCGACGAACAGCAGGCCCGTGCTCCACAGCCCGGCGAAGCTGCCGGTGTCCGGCTGGTCACTGGCGTTGCGGATGACGGTGCGGGCCACGGTCTCGGCCTGGGGGCCGGCCAGCACGCCGATCTGGGTGAGCAGGGCTTCCTGGGCTTCGGGGTACAGCGATGCCGTCAGCCACAGCAGCAGTACCAGCAGCGGTGCCAGCGAGATGAGGGCGAAGAAGGAAAGCGAGGCGGCCTGGGCGAGCAGGTCGCATTCGATGAAGCGCTCGACCAGCGCATAGGGCAGGCTGTCCTGCACCCGCTCGATGATCCGCTTCACCCGGGGGTTGTCGCGCAGTCCCATGGGACAAGGATGGCACGGGCCTGTCAGCGGCCCGTGAGAGCGTCGGGAGGATCGATGCAGGAGCGCGTCGCGTCGCGCGCTCCTGCCCGGTGGCTCAGCCGAGCTTCTGCTTCACCAGCCTGGAGACCAGGCCCATGTCGGCCTTGCCGGCGAGCTTCGGCTTCAGCGCGCCCATCAGCTTGCCCATGTCGGCCGGGCCGGAGGCGCCGGTGCTGGCGATGGCGGCATCGATCTCGGCGTTGATCGCGGCGTCGTCCATCTGCGCCGGCAGGTAGCCCTCGATCACCGCGATCTCGGCGCGCTCCACCGCCGCCAGGTCCTCGCGGCCGGCAGCCTCGTACTGGCTGACCGAGTCGCGGCGCTGCTTGAGCATCCGCCCCAGGACCGCGATCACGGCAGCGTCGTCGAGCTCGATGCGCTCGTCCACTTCCTTCTGCTTGATCGCCGCGTTGATCAGGCGGATCACGCCCAGGCGTTCCTTCTCGCCGGCCTTCATCGCGGCCTTCATGTCTTCGGTCAGGGTCTGCTTGAGGGTCATCGGGTCACTCCGGCGATGCTGGGGAACGAAGAAAAGCCGGCGACGCGTGGCGTGCCGGCTTCACATGGAAGCTGTGCGATGCGCCCCGCGGGCGGGGCAGCGGCCGTCAGTACAGGCGCTGGCGCTTGGTGACGTCGCGGGCGGCGCGGCGCGCCTGGCGCTTCACGGCAGCCGCGGCCTTGCGCTTGCGCTCCTGGGTCGGCTTCTCGTAGTACTCGCGCTTGCGGGTTTCGGCCAGGACACCGGCCTTCTCGCAGGTGCGCTTGAAGCGGCGCAGGGCAAACTCGAACGGCTCGTTTTCGCGGACTTTGACGCTGGGCATGGAATCTCCGGGAATAGGATTTCGCCGGCCTTTCGCGCGGCGAGCCGCATATGGTAGCCCGGTTAATGTTCCGTTTGCAAGTCCGGTTCCCGTCTGTGGGGGTGACTTGCGGCCCCTGCGCCCCCATTCTAGTACCCATGCGCGTCCTTGGAATCGAAACCTCCTGCGATGAGACCGGCGTGGCCGTGTACGACACCGCCCTTGGCGGCGCGGCCGGGCTGCGCGCGCAGGCCGTGTACAGCCAGATCGCGCTGCACGCCGAATACGGCGGGGTGGTGCCGGAGCTGGCCAGCCGTGACCACGTGCGCAAGCTGGTGCCGCTGATCCGCCAGACCCTGGCGGGGGCCGGCCTGGGGGTGAGGGATCTGGACGGGGTGGCGTACACCGCCGGCCCGGGCCTGGTGGGGGCGCTGATGGTGGGTGCGGGTGTGGCGCGGGCGCTGGCCTGGGCGCTGGAGGTGCCGGCGCTGGGCGTGCACCACATGGAGGGTCACCTGCTGGCGCCGCTGATGGAGGACGACCCGCCCGAGCCCCCGTTCGTGGCCCTGCTGGTGTCCGGCGGGCATACCCAGCTGGTGGCGGTGGAGGAGATCGGCCGCTACCGCCTGCTGGGCGAAACCCTGGACGACGCCGCGGGCGAGGCCTTCGACAAGACGGCCAAGATGATGGGCCTGCCGTACCCCGGCGGGCCGCAGCTGGCCGCGCTGGCCGAGCAGGGCCGGCCAGGGGTGTTCGAGTTCCCGCGGCCGATGACCAACCGGCCGGGGCTGGACTTCAGCTTCAGCGGCCTGAAGACCCAGGTGCTGCTGGCCTGGCAGGGCAGCGACCAGTCCGAGCAGACCCGCGCCGACATCGCCCGCGGCTTTGAGGATGCGGTGGTGGATACCCTGGCCATCAAGTGCCGGCGCGCGCTGGAGGCGGCCGGCACCGGCACCCTGGTGGTGGCCGGCGGCGTGGGCGCCAACCGGCAGCTGCGCGCGCGCCTGCACGAGATGGCGGCGGGACTGGGCGGGCGCGCCTGCTTCCCGCGGCCGGAGCTGTGCACCGACAACGGCGCCATGATCGCCTTCGCCGGCGCCCTGCGGCTGGCGGCCGGCCAGCGCGACGGCGCCGGTGCGCAGGTGGTTCCGCGCTGGGACATGGCCACGCTGCCGCCGCTGGCGGCCTGAACCGGCCGCGGTGCGGCGCCTGGCCGCGGCTTTGTAATCGAAGGCCCGGGGGTGATTGGGTAGCATTGGCTGCTGCGGCCGCGTCGTCACCCATGGCGCCACGCTGGCCCGTCCCGCGCCCCGGCGGCGCGTCATCCCCCTCCCAGGACTTCCGGATTCCCCATGCAAGATTGGCTGCAGGCGCTGCAGGAAACGCTTTCACCCTGGCCTTGGGCCTACACCGCCGTGATGCTGGCGCTGCTGTTGCTGCTGGCCTGGCTGGCGAACTTCATCACCAAGAAGGTGCTGCTGCGCGCGCTGCGCAAGGCGCTGGGCATGCTGCCGGCGCTGCGCGCCGAGGACGCGCCCGCGGTGCAGATGCGCGCGGTTCCCCGGCTGGCCAACGTGGTGCCGGCGCTGGTGATCGCAGGCGGCATCGTGCTGGTGCCAGGCCTGCCGGAAGGCATCGCGCTGCTGGTGCGCAACCTGGCCCAGGTGTTCATCGTGCTCACGGTGGTGATGGCCATCGGCCACGTGCTCGACGACATCAATGCCATCTACGAGCGGCGCCCGGACGCGCGCAACAAGCCGATCAAGGGCTACCTGCAGGTGGCCAAGATCGTGCTGTACGCGCTCGCGGCCCTGATCACCATCGCCATCCTCGCCGGGGTCGAGCTGCTGCACGTGCTGGCCGGCCTGGGCGCGGCCAGCGCGGTGCTGATGCTGATCTTCCAGGACACCATCCTTTCTTTTGCGGCCAGCCTGCAGATCAGCGGCGACGGGCGGGTGCGCATCGGCGACTGGATCGAGATGCCCTCGCAGAACGCCGACGGCGACGTGATCGACATCGCCCTGCACACCGTCACCGTGCAGAACTGGGACAAGACCATCACCACCGTGCCGACCAAGAACCTGATCAGCCACTCGTTCAAGAACTGGCGCGGCATGCAGGAGTCCGGCGGGCGCAGGATCAAGCGCTCGATCTACATCGACCAGGGCAGCGTGCGCTTCCTGACCCCGGAGGAGATCGGCAAGCTGCACCGCTTCATGCTGCTGGATGACTACCTCAAGGGGAAGGAACAGGAGCTGCGCGAGTGGAACGCCAAGCTGGCCGAGCGCGGCGGCAAGGCGGAGGTCAACCACCGCCGGGTCACCAACCTGGGCACCTTCCGCGTGTACGTGGACCAGTACCTGGCCAAGCACCCGGGGATCCACCACGGGATGACCAGCATGGTCCGCCAGCTGCAGCCCACCGAGGCGGGCATCCCGCTGGAGCTGTACTGCTTCACCAATGACGTGCGCTGGGTGTACTACGAGGCGATCCAGGCGGACATCTTCGACCACCTGCTGGCGATCCTGCCGGAGTTCGGGCTGCGGGTGTTCCAGCGCACCTCGGATGCGCCGATCGACGTGCGGCTGCATGACCAGCGCAGCGGCGCAGAGGGCCCGCGCCAGGCGGACGGCTGAATCGGGTTACGCTTCCGGTTCCCCAAGCCGCGGTCCGGCCCCATGGACACGATCCACATCGAAGGCCTGCGCGTGGACGCCCTGGTGGGCGTGCACCCCCATGAGCGCGACGGGCGCCAGCCGCTGCTGTTCGACCTGGCGCTGGCGTTCGACAACACCGTGGCCGCGGCCACCGACGACGTCGCCGACGCGCTGGATTACGCGGCCGTTTGCGAAGCGGTGCGCGACTTCGTGGCCGGGCGCGGGGACCAGCTTCTGGAAACCCTGCTCGAGGGCCTTGCCGAGGCGCTGATGGCGCAGTTCACCCATGCGCGGCAGCTGCGGCTGCGGGTGCACAAGCCGGAAGCGGCGCGCGCGCTGGGCTGTGCGGACGTGGGCGTTTCCATCGTGCGCGACCGCAGGCAGTGAGCGGGCGCTGGCTGCTGGTGCTGGGGAGCGATGCGCCGGACGGCGCACCGATCCAATCCGCCATCGGCGCGCTGCGCGAGCTGGGCACCGTTGAAACCCTGACCCCGGCGCGGCGTTTCCAGGACGATGATGGCACCGGGCGCCTGTTCACCAACCGCCTGGTGCAGCTTGAATCCCCGGCCGGCGATGAAGGGCTGCGCGGGAAGTTGCATGCGGTGGAGCGGCGGATCGGGCGGACGGAGCACAGCGACCGGGTGCTGATCGACATCGACCTGCTGGCCCGCGCCGGTGTGTCCGGGGCCTGGAGGCTTGATCCGTACGCGATGGAGAAGGGCGAGCACCTGCGCCCGCACGTGGTTGCGCTGCTCAACGAGGCCGCGATCTCCCTGTAGGCAGCGGCGGCGTGCCGCTCAGATCGTCAGCGTGCGGCCGCCGTCCACTGCCAGGATCTGGCCGGTGACGTAGCGGTTGCCGTGCAGCAGCCAGGCCACGGCTTCGGCGATGTCGCCCGGCTCGCCCTGGCGCTCCAGCGCGGTGCGCTCGAGCACGGTCTCCAGGGTTTCCGCCTTCACCGGGTTCTCCGACCACAGCACGTTGCCCGGGGCCACCCCGTTCACCCGGACCTGGGGGCCCAGCTCCAGTGCCAGCGATTTGGTGGCCATCGCCAGCGCCGCCTTGGCCATGCAGTACACCGCGTGCCCGCGCAGCGGGCGCTCGGCGTAGATGTCGACGATGTTGACGATCGCGCCGCGGGCCCGCGCCAGATGCGGTGCGGCCGCCTGGGAAAGGAAGAACGGCGCGCGCGCATTGCTGGCGAACAGCTCATCCCACTGCGAGGGCGTGGCTTCGCCGATGGGCGTGGCGTAATAGGCCGAGGCGTTGTTGACCAGGCCGTCAAGGCGGCCGAAGTGGCCAACGGTCTTCGCCACCAGCTCCGGCAGGCGGTCGAACTCGGCCAGCTCGGCCTGCAGCGCGAGGGTGCTGCCTGCGCGGGTGGATTCCAGCTCCGCCACCAGCGCGTCCATCTCCGCCTTCGAGCTGCGGTAATGCAGCGCCAGGTCGTAGCCGTCGGCGTGCAGGCGCCGCGCGATCGTGGCGCCGATGCGCTTGGCGGCGCCGGTGACGAGGGCGACGGGACGGTCTGGGGCCATGGGACGCTCCGCGACGGGCGCCTCATGGTAGCGGAGCGCTGGCGGGGCCGGCGGCGCCATGACCAGTGGCGCTTGCGCACCGGTGGCGGCCGCCGCACGATTGGGCGCGTCACCCCGGGAGGTCGTGGCCCATGTTCGAGAAATTCTCGCGCAGCTGGGAGCTGGTGAAGGCCAGTGCCTCGGTGCTGCGTTCCGACAAGGAGCTGATGCTGTTCCCGGTGATCTCGGGGATGGTGAGCCTGGTGGTGCTGGCGACCTTCCTGCTGCCCATGTCCCTGCTGGGCGTGTTTTCCAACGGCTTCGGGCCGGTGGTGCTGCTGGCCGGCTTCCTGTTCTATTTCTGCCAGTACGCGGTGGTGATCTTCTTCAACAGCGCGCTGGTGGCCGCGGCGATGATCCGGCTGGAAGGCGGTGACCCGACCCTGGCCGACGGTTTCAACGCCGCCCGCGCCCGCCTGCCCGCGATCCTGGGCTACGCCGCCATCGCCGCCACCGTGGGCGTGCTGCTGCAGTCGCTGAAGAACAGCAGGAACAACTTCATCGTCCGCCTGCTTGGCAGCGGCCTGGGCGTGGCCTGGACGCTGGCGACCTTCCTGGTGGTGCCGGTGCTGGTCAGCCGTGACATCGGCCCGGTGGATGCGCTCAAGGAGAGCGTGTCGCTGT
>JAAYXJ010000181.1 GCA_012515985.1 Gammaproteobacteria bacterium | reverse complement strand
TGTAGTAGCGCGCGTTGTTGTCGGAGGCGCGGAAATAACCGCCGCGCAGGCCGACATACCAGGCCGGGGTCAGGTTGACGCGCGCATTGGCGCCGGCATGCCAGCCGCGCAGGGCGTTGGTGTCCTCGCGCTGGTCGACGCTGTCGCCGCTGAAGGCGTTGCTGATCTCCAGGTTGCCCAGGTCGGTGTAACCGCCTTCAACGCCCACCGCCCACATCGGCGAGAGCTTCCAGCGGTAGCCGCCGGCCAGGCCGTACCCGGTCTTGCGCCCTTCGCGGCTCTCGAACAGGTTGAAATCGCCGGTGCCGAAACGGGTGGCGCTGCCGCCATCGGTGCGGCCGACATTGCCGGCGATGAACCAGTGGCCGTCACCGGTCTGCAGGTCGGGGCGGTAGGTGTCGCCGCCGCGGGTCTGGGCGGTGGCGATGGGGGAAAGCGCCATGGCCGCGAGGGCGGCCGGAATCAACAGCTTTTTCATGGGTGCTCCTTCTTGTCGTTTTTCGGGGCGGAGCGAGTAAATCGCGGGTCGGCTGAAGCAAGGGCAAACGTTCACGAACGGTTGACGCGTGGTTTTCACTGCCGATTCAAGATCGCGAAGACGCGGTGATTGCCCGCACAACGCCGCCTGACCGGAACCGGGCGACGCGCGCCCGGCTCACGGCGCGTTGATTGTCCAATCGCCAATCTGCAGCTGGACACGAAGCTGGTGAATGCCATGAGCACCCTCTCGCCGGTCACCGGCGAAGCATCGGATACCAAGGTCGCGGCCATCTTTGAGGACGAAGGCCGGGCACGGCGGATTGCAGCGACGCTGCGGCGGCGGCTCGGGCTGCGCCAGTCGCAGGTGCGGGTGATCACCCGCCACGACCGCCATCCGGGCCGCAAGCTGGAGCCGGAGAACAAGGGCATCTTCCGCACCATGCTCATTGCCCACGTCAAGCTCGGACTGGTGGGCGCGGCGGTGGGCGGGGCGCTGTTCGTCCTGCTGTACCTGTCGGGGCTGCAGCTGGTGACCTCGTCGCCCGGGTTCGCGGCGGCGGTGATCATCGCCTATGGCGGCGTCTTCGGCCTGATGGCCGGCGGGCTGGTGACGCTGCGGCCCGACCACGATCCGTACATCCACAAGGTCTACCGCGGGCTGGACGAGGGGCGCTCGGCGGTCGTGGTGCACGCCTTCGATGCCGCCCAGCGCAAGGCCGCGCAGCAGGCCCTGGACGAGGAAGGCGGGGAGACCATCCGCACGCTCTGACACGCCGGACCGGGCCGCGTTGATCCAGGCTTCATGGGCCGGGCCGGGCCCGACGCCTATACTCGCCGCCACACCCCTCGACGCCCCAGGGCCTGATGCCGCTTTCCCCGATTCCGGCGCTTGCCATCCGCGCCTACACCGCCACCACCGCCCTCGGCCGCGGCCGCGACGCCCAGGCCGGGGCGCTGCAGGCCCGCCGCAGCGGCCTGCGCCGCAACGATTTTGGGCCGGACCCGCTTGAAACCTGGATCGGGCGCGTGGACGGGCTGGAAGACGAGGCGCTTCCCGACCACCTGTCGAAGTGGGAATGCCGCAACAACCGCCTGGCGTGGCTGGCGCTGCGCCAGGACGGGATGCTGGACGCGGTGCAAGCCGCGGTCGCGCGCCATGGGGCCGGGCGCGTCGCGCTGGTGCTGGGCACGTCGACGTCCAGCATTGGCGCCACCGAGGAGGCCTATGCGCGGCTGGACAACGGCGCTTTCCCGCCCGACCTGGCCCGCCCGCAGGTGCACACGCCGCACTCGCTGGGCGCCTTCGTGCAGGAGGCGACGGGCCTGCGCGGGCCCTGCATGACGGTGGCCACCGCGTGCTCGTCCAGCGCCAAGGTGTTCGCGCAGGCGGCGCGGCTGATCCACGCCGGGCTGGCGGATGCGGCGCTGGTGGGCGGGGTGGATACCCTGTGCGGCAGCGTGCTGTTCGGCTTCAACTCGCTGGGACTGGTGTCGACCCGCCCGGCGCGCCCGTTCGATCCGGCGCGCGACGGCCTCTCCCTGGGCGAGGCCGGGGGCTATGCGCTGCTGGAGCGCAGCGAGGATTGCGGCGAAGGCCTTCAGCTTCGCGGCTACGGCGAGTCCAGCGATGCGCACCACATGTCGGCGCCGCATCCGGAAGGGCTGGGCGCGCGCATGGCCATGGTGGACGCGCTGCAGCGCGCGGGGATCGAGCCCGCGGACGTGGGCCATCTCAACCTCCACGGGACCGCCACGCCGGCCAACGACGCGGTGGAGGCGGCGGTGGTTGCGGAGCTCTTCGACGCGCACCTGCACGCCAGCTCCACCAAGGGCTGGACCGGGCACACCCTGGGCGCGGCGGGCATCGTCGAGTCGGTGTTCGCGCTGATTGCGCTGGACGACGGATTTTTGCCCGGTACCCTCAACAGCCAGGCCCTGGACGCGGCCTGCGGGCCGCAGCTGCGGCTGGACAATGCCCATGCAAGGATCAGCTATGCCATGAACAACTCGTTCGGCTTCGGCGGCAACAACTGCTCGCTCGTGTTCGGCAAGGCGGCGGCGCGGTGACGGCGCTCGAAGCGCGGGTGGAAGGCATCGGATTCTGGGCGCCCGGGCTGCCCACGTGGGAGGCCGCGCGCGGGTTCGTGGCGCGCGGGACGCTGGAAGAGGGTGCCCCGCGCAAGCCTTCGCCCCAGCTGCTCGCGGCCAATGAGCGGCGCCGCGCGCCGCAGACGGTGGCGGTGGCACTGGACGTGGCCCTGGCCGCGTGCGCCAGCGCGGGACGCGACCCGCAGGCGCTGCCCTCGGTGTTCGCATCCACGCACGGGGACCTGGCGATCACCGATTACATGGCCGCGACGCTGGCCGATGACCCGCGCTCCATCTCGCCCACCCGTTTCCACAACTCGGTGCACAACGCCGCCGCCGGTTACTGGACCATCGGCGCCGGCAGCATGGCGCCGGCCACCGCGATCAGCGCCGGCGCGGCCAGCTTCGCCCAGGGGCTGCTGGAAGCGCTGGCGCAGCTGCACGCCGGCGCCGATGCGGTGCTGCTGGTGGCCTATGACATCGAAGCCAGCGGCCCGCTGGGAGCAATGACCCCGAGCGAGGGGCTGCTGGGCGGGGCGCTGGTGCTTTCCCGCGACAGTGACGGCATCCGGCTGCGCGCGCGCATGGGCGATGGCGCCGCTGCGGCGGAACAGGGTCCGCTGGCCAGGCATGCCGGCGGCAACGCCATGGCGCCAATGCTGCCGCTGTTCGATGCACTGGCGGCCGGCGGCGACCTGGCCCTGCTGCAGGCCGGACCGGGCAGCATGCTGCGGGTGGAGCTGGCTCATGGCTGAGAAAATGCCCGGGCGGCTGCGCGCCGAGGACGTCGCGGTGGTGATCCCGGCCCTCAACGAGGCGCTGCGGATCCGCGAGGTGGTCACCGATGCGCTGGCCCACTGCCCGCGGGTGATCGTGGTGGATGACGGCTCGGACGACGGCACCGCCGAGCTGATCGCCGACCTGCCGGTGACCGTGCTGCGGCACCCCCGGCGCATGGGCAAGGGCGCCAGCCTGCGCGATGGCTTCGCCGAGGCGCTTCGCCAGGGCGCGAAGGCGGTGGCGACGATGGATGGCGACGGCCAGCATTCGGCCGCCGACATCCCGCGCATGATCGACAGCGCCAACCGCCACCCCGGCTGCGTGATCGTCGGCGCGCGCCTGCGCAAGCGCGGCTGCCAGCCCTGGTACCGGAGGCTGGGCAATGATTTCGGGGACTGGGGCATCAGCTGGGCGTGCGGCTTCCGCATGGTGGATACGCAAAGCGGGCAGCGGCTGTATCCGGCCGAGGCATGCGCCATGACCGACGTCCCCGGCGAGGGTTTCGTGTTCGAGGCGCAGATGCTGATTTCCGCCGCGCGCCGGCTGGGGCTGGGAGTGGTGGCGCTGCCGGTGGATACCCGCTACGCCAGCCCCGACCATGAATTCCGCAAGAGCCATTTCCGGCTGTGGCACGACCTGCGCCTGATCACCACCCACGTGGTGCGGCAGGTCATCGGCCACGGCCAGCTGTTCCGGGAGTACCGGCGCACGCGCGCCTCACGCCCGGTGATCGACGATCCTTCCGGCGAGTTCGCATCCGGCGCGCCGCCCCATCCTTCCACCCGCACAGGCTGAGAGCACATGGACCAGGCAGCTTCCGACACCGACGTTGTGATCCTGGGTGGTGGGCTGGCTGGCTTGACCCTCGCCCTGCAGCTGCGCCGGCGCGACCCCGGCCTGCGCATCACGGTGCTGGAGCGGCGCGCGCATCCCGTGCGCGAGGCGGCGCACAAAGTGGGCGAATCGACAGTGGAGATCGGCGCCCACTATTTCTCCGAGGTGCTGGGGCTGCGCGAACACCTGGACCGGGAACAGATCCGCAAGTTCGGGTTCCGGTTCTTCTTTTCAGACGGCCGCCAGGACATCGACCGCTGCACCGAGCTGGGGGTGAGCCGGCTGATGCCCACGCCTTCCTGGCAGATTGACCGCGGCCGGTTCGAGAACTTCCTCGGCACGCGGGCCCGGGCGGTTGGCGTGGACTTCATGGATGGTGCGGTGGTGCGCTCGATCGACCTGGGCGCCGGCGATGCGCCGCATGCCGTCGGGTATGAACAACATGGCGCCAGCCACGCGCTGCGGGCGCGGTGGCTCGTGGATGCCTCGGGCCGGGTGGGCCTGCTCAAGCGCAAGCTGGGGTTGGCGGAGGCCAACGGGCACGACACCAACGCGGCGTGGTGGCGGGTGGAGGGCATCGTCGACCCCAACGCCTGGTCGCAGGACGCCGCCTGGCTGCGGCGCTGCGATCCACCCGACCGCTGGCGCTCGACCAACCACCTGTGCGGGCCGGGCTACTGGTTCTGGATGATCCCGCTGTCGTCGGGAGCGCACTCGCTGGGGATCGTGTGCGACGCGACGATGCATCCGCTGGAGACGATGA
>JAAYXJ010000180.1 GCA_012515985.1 Gammaproteobacteria bacterium | reverse complement strand
GCGCTTCCCGGTGATCCACCACACCGACGACGGCCGCCACCGGATCTACCGCAACGGCAAGTTCTTCCGCGAGATCTGGTCGAAGACCTGGGATGCGCAGGAGCGGATCGACGACTACGCCCGCTTTGGCGTGCAGGTCCAGGTGATCAGCACGGTGCCGGTGATGTTCAGCTACTGGGCACGGCCCAACCAGGCGCTGGAGCTGCACCAGGCGCTCAACGACCACATGGCCGAAACCTGCCGCGCGCACCCGCGCCACTATGCCGGCATCGGCACCGTGCCGCTGCAGTCTCCGCGGCTGGCGATCCAGGAGCTGGAGCGCTGCATGGAACAGCTGGGCCTGCAGGGGGTCCAGATCGGCTCGCACATCCAGGTCTCGAAGGACGTGCACTGGAACCTGGATGCACCGGAGCTGTTCCCGTTCTTCGAGGCGGCGGCCGACCTGGGCGCGGCGATCCTGGTGCACCCCTGGGACATGATGGGCACCGACACGATGCCCAAGTACTGGCTGCCCTGGCTGGTGGGGATGCCGGCCGAGCAGTCGCGCGCGGCGTGCTCGCTGATCTTCGGCGGCGTGCTGGAGCGGCTGCCCAGGCTCAAGGTCTGCATGGCCCACGGCGGCGGCAGCTTTCCCTACACCATCGGCCGCATCGAGCACGGCTTCAAGATGCGCCCGGACCTGGTGGCCACCGACAATCCGCACAACCCGCGCCGCTACCTGCGTCAGCTCTACTACGATTCCTGGGTGGCCGATCCGAAGGCGCTGGAGTACCTGCTGGGCGTGTGCGGGGCGGACCGGGTGATGTTCGGCACGGACTACCCCTTCCCGCTGGGCGAACAGGACCTGGGCGGCGTGATCGAGGCCGCCGGGCTGGACGAAGCCGGCCGCGCGCGGCTCTACCACGGCACCGCGCTGGAATGGCTCGGGCTTCCGCGCTCCCGCTTCGCCTGACGGGCACACAAGGCAGACTGGATGACCGACCTTTTCTCCGACGATTACGCCTCCGCCCAGGACCTCGCGGACCCGCTGCGCGAGCTGCGCCACGAATTCCACATCCCGCCGCACGCGGGCCACGAGCAGGCCTACTTCTGCGGCAATTCCCTGGGCCTGCAGCCACGCGGCGCGCGCGAATACGTGGAAGAGGTTCTGGACAAGTGGAAGGTCGAAGCGGTGGAAGGCCACTTCACCGGTTCCGGCCAGTGGATGCCTTACCACGCCCTGGTGCGTGACGGCCTGGCATGGACCGTGGGCGCGAAGCCCATTGAAGTGGTGGCGATGAACTCGCTCACCGCCAACCTGCACCTGATGCTGGTGAGCTTCTACCGGCCCACCCCCGCGCGGCCGGCGATCCTGATGGAGGCAGGCGCGTTCCCCTCCGATCGCTACGCGCTGGAATCGCAGGTGCGGTTCCACGGTTTCGATCCCGCCACCGACCTGATCGAAGTGCAGCCTGATGAGCCGGGCGGCACCCTCTCCATGGAGGCGATCGAGCGCGCCATCGCCGAACACGGCCCCCGCCTCGCGCTGGTGCTCTGGCCCGGCGTCCAGTACCGCACCGGGCAGGCCTTCGACACCGCCGAGATCACCCGCCTTGGCCACGCCGCGGGCGCGATCGTCGGCTTCGACCACGCCCATGCCGCCGGCAACCTTCCGCTGCGGCTGCACGATGCGGGCGCGGACTTCGCGGTGTGGTGCCACTACAAGTACATGAACGCCGGGCCTGGCGCGGTGGCCGGCTGCTTCGTGCACGAGCGCCACGCGCACACCGACCGCCCGCGCTTCGCCGGCTGGTGGGGGCATGAGCAGGACAGCCGGTTCCGCATGGGACCCACGTTCGTCCCCACCCCGGGGGCGGAAGGCTGGCAGCTGAGCAACCCCCCCGTTCTGGGGCTTGCTCCGCTGCGGGCCTCGCTGGAACTCTTCGAGCGTGCCGGCATGCAGGCGCTGCGGGAGAAGTCCGAACGCCTGACCGGCTACCTCGATGCACTGATCCGCGCGCGCCTTGCGCAGGTGCTCGAAATCGTGACCCCGGCCGAGCCGGCACGCCGCGGCGCCCAGCTTTCGCTGCGCGTGCGCGCGGGCCGCGAAGCGGGCCGGTCGCTGTTCGAACACCTGGCCGGCAACGGGGTGCTGGGCGACTGGCGCGAGCCGGACGTCATCCGCATCTCCCCCGCGCCCCTGTACAACAACCATGCCGACGTGCTGCGCTTTGCGCGCGGGGTGGAGGCATGGGCGGCAGCACACGGGTCGGGTTGACCCGCCCACACAGGACATCCGCATGAGCGACAAGGACAAGCACATCACCATCGTCGGGGCCGGCCTGGCTGGCGCGCTGATGGGCTCGCTGCTGGCCCGGCAGGGCTGGCAGGTGGACATCTACGAGCGCCGCAACGACCCGCGCGAGCAGGGCTACGAAGGGGGGCGCTCGATCAACATGGCCCTGGCCGAGCGCGGCCGCCACGCCCTGCAGCAGGCCGGCTGCGAGGAAGCGGTGATGGCGCGCACGGTGATGATGCGCGGGCGCATGGTCCACTTCAGCGATGGCAGCCAGCAGCTGCAGCGCTATGGACGCGACGACTCCGAGGTCATCTGGTCCGTGCATCGGGGCAACATGAACATCGCCTTGCTCGACCACGCCGAGGCCTGCGGCGCCAGGCTGCACTTCAACCGCCGCCTGGAGCGCCTGGATTTCGAGGCCGGCAGCGCGCGCTTCATCGACGATCCGCATGGGGAGAAGGTGCACGAGGCTGCGTTCGACGTGGTCATCGGCGCGGACGGCGCCGGCTCGGCGGTGCGCGCGCAGATGGCGCGCGAAACGAAAATGGGCGAACGCTTCGAGCCGCTGGGACATTCCTACAAGGAGCTGGAGATCCCGCCGGGCAATGACGGCCAGTTCCTGATCGAGCCCAACGCCCTGCACATCTGGCCGCGCGACGACTACATGTGCATCGCCCTGCCAAACGACAGCGGCAACTTCACGGTCACGCTGTTCATGCCCAACGAGGGCGATCCCGGCTTCGACACCGTGCGCACGGCGCTGGACGCGCGCAAGCTGTTCGCGCGCGATTTTCCCGACGCTTTGGCGCTGATGCCCGGTTTCGACGAGGCCTGGGCCAGCAATCCGGTCAGCCCGCTGGGCACGCTTTACCTCGACCGCTGGCGCCTGTACGGGCGCGCGGTACTGGTCGGCGACGCTGCGCACGCGATGGTGCCCTTCCACGGCCAGGGCATGAACTGCGCCCTCGAGGACTGCGTATCGCTGGCCCGCCACATCGACCAGGGGCAGGACCTGTCCGCGGCCTTCACCGCATACGAGAACGAGCGCCGCCCCAACGCCGAGGCGATCCAGCAGATGGCCCTGGACAACTACCGTGAGATGCGCGACCGGGTGGATGACGCCGACTACCTGCTGCAGCGGGACCTGGAGCTGAAGCTGCAGCAGCGCCATCCGGACCGCTTCGTGCCCCGCTACGCGATGGTCACCTTCATGCGCATTCCCTACGCGGTGGCGCTCGAACGGGCGAAGGTGCAGCAGGAAATCCTGGAAGAAGCGACGCGCGGCCTGGAGACGCTGGAGGGGATTGACTGGGAAGCACTCGACGCCAGGGTGGATGACCGCCTCGAGCCGCTGGATCCGCAGGACATGGGCGGCCCCCGATCCCGGTAATGGCCGACAGCTACCTCTTCTACGACCTGGAGACCTGGGGCCGCGACCCGCGGCTGAGCCGCATCGCCCAGTTCGCCGCCATCCGCACCGACCTGGAGCTCCGGCAGGTCGAGGAACCCATCGACTTCATGGTCCGGCCCGCGGACGACATGTTGCCCTCCCCCGGGGCCAGCATGGTCACCGGCATTGATCCCTGGCAGGCGCAGCGCGAGGGCGTGAATGAGTCCGAGGCGTTCGCGCGCATCCAGGACGAGATGTCGCGCCCGCGCACCTGCGTGGCCGGCTACAACTCGCTGCGCTTCGACGACGAGTTCGTCCGCCACGGCCTGTTCCGCAACTTCTTTGACCCGTACGAGCGCGAGTGGCGCGGCGGCAACTGCCGCTGGGACCTGCTGGACGTGATGCGGCTGGCGCACGCGCTGCGCCCCGAGGGCATCGAGTGGCCGCAGCGCGGCGACGGCAAGGGAACCTCCTTCAAGCTTGAACACCTGGCCGAAGCCAACGGCGTGCGCGAAGGCGATGCGCACGAAGCGCTCTCGGACGTGCGCGCGCTGATCGGCCTGGCGCGGCGGTTCCGCGCCGCCCAGCCGCGGCTGTGGGATTACGCCCTGCGCCTGCGCGACAAGCGCTATTGCGGCGGCCTGCTGGACATCACCGCGCCCGAGCCCGTCCTGCACGTTTCCCAGCGCTACCCTGCCACCCGCCTGTGCGCGGCGCCGGTGCTGCCGCTGGCCCGCCACCCGCAGATCGACAGCCGGGTGATCGTATTCGACCTTGCCAGCGCGCCGGACGCATTGCTGGAACTGGACGCCGGCGACATCGCCGACCGTGTGTTCGTGGCGAGCCGTGACCTTCCCGAAGGCGAGGAACGGATCCCGCTGAAGGAGGTACAGGCCAACCGCTGCCCCGCGCTGGTGCCCTGGCGGCACCTGCGCGCGCCGGACTTCGAGCGCCTGGGCATCGAGCCCGGCGTGGTGCTTGGACGCGCCGCGCGCCTGCGCGCCGCTGCGCCGGAACTGGCCGAGAAGGTGCGCCAGGTGTTCGCCGCGCGCGCGCCGCTTCCGCCGGGTGACGTGGACGGCGCGCTGTATGACGGCTTCATGCCCGACGCCGACCGCCGCCGGATCGCCGAAGTCCGCGCGACCCCGCCCGCGGCCCTGGGCGCACGGGATTTCGGGTTCGAGGACTCCCGCCTGCCCGAACTGCTGTTCCGCTACCGCGCCCGCAACTGGCCCGACACCCTGGATGCCGCCGAGCGAGCGCGCTGGGACGATTACCGCCGCCGCCGGCTTGCCGCCCACAGCGGCCTGTCCGAAGTGTCCCTGCCCGGCTTCTTCGCCGAGCTGGAGGCCCTGCGCGCGACCCACGCCAGCGACGGCCGCCGGCTGGCGCTGCTCGACCGCCTTGAAGCCTGGGGCCGCGAGCTGCAGGCCGACCTGTGCGAAACCCCGCACGCCGGCCGGACAGGCCCGGCTGTCACATACGAATGACCACCTATTTCTCCGACAAGACCTTCAGGTTCCTGCAGGCATTGGCGCGCAACAACGAGCGCGAATGGTTCCACGCCCACAAGGCGGATTACGAAACCCACGTCCGCGAACCGTTCCAGCGCCTGCTCACCGACCTGCAGCCCGACCTGGCCGGCGTGAGCCTGCACTATCGCGCCGATCCGAAGACAGTGGGCGGCTCGCTGTTCCGGATCCACCGGGACACGCGGTTCTCGCGCAACAAGGCCCCGTACAAGAGCTGGCAGGGCGCGCGCCTGTTCCACGAGCGCTTCCGCGAGACCCCGGCGCCTTCCTGGTACATCCACCTGCAGCCGGGCAACTGCTTCGTCGCCGCCGGCATCTGGCGGCCCGAATCACCGGCGCTGCGGCAGCTTCGCCAGTTCATCGTCGACAACCCGGCCAGCTGGGAGAAGGCCGCGCATGCGCCTGCCTTCCGCCGCAGGTACCGGCTGGGCGGGGAGGACATGCTGGTGCGGCCGCCGCGCGGCTTCCCCACCGACTTCCCCTTCATCGAGGACCTGCGCCGGCGCAACTTCATCGCCCTGCGCGACATCCCGGACAGCGTGGTGACCGGGACACGGCTGCGGCAGGTCCTGGCCCGCGACCTCCAGGCCACCGCGCCCTTCATGGACTACCTCTGCGCAGCGCTGGACCTCGAGTTCTGAAAGTCCGGAACACTGGGTTCCGGCCATTGCGGCCGCAAAGGACAGTGGATTAACGGCAGGTCTG
>JAAYXJ010000179.1 GCA_012515985.1 Gammaproteobacteria bacterium | reverse complement strand
GGCAGCCAGCAGCCGATCGCCAGCACATACAGTGCGAGTGACCACGCCAGCCAGCGCGCGTCGAAGGTCAGGCCCATGAGGTGCATCAGCCAGAGCCCGGTGAGCGGCTGCAGGACCACCGTGGGCGCGGTGAACAGCCAGTCCCCGATCACCACCCACCGGCTGATGCTGGCGACCTGGCGCGTATCGCCCCCCAGGCTGATGGCGAACATGTAGAACGCCGTCCCGATGCCGGTCCCGAAGAGCACCGTCGAGGTCAGGATGTGCAGCCATTTGGCGATCAGGTATTCCACCGGCGTCCCCGCTCCAGTTCGTGCAGCGCGATGATCATGGCGATGATGGGGATGTTCTTGAGCACCGGTCCGAATGGGTGCAGCCAATACTCCGGCAGCCGCACGGAGATCACCAGCGTGTAGACCGTGATCAGGGCGAGCTGGGCGCGATACAGCCACTGGCGTCGGGGCAGCGCGAGGGTGGCCACGCCAAACCCGATGTCGATCGCCGCCGCCAGGTACAGGGACGCCAGCGCCAGGCCGCCACCGAGCCCGGCGCGGGCGAGCATCTGCAGGCTTTCCGCCACCGGAAAGATGCCCAATCCCCTTCGCCGGCTTCGCCGGCTTCGCCGGCCTTGTGCTTTCCGCCGACGATCACCAGGTGGCGATCCCCCGCAAGGTCATGGCTGCGCAACGACACCGGTTGGTCCTGGACCCAGACGCTCGCCGCGGGCAGTTCGCGATCGCCGAGCGGCCCGGCCACGCCGTACTCGCGGTACACCTCCATCTTCGTCTGCAGCAGGTTGATCCCCAGCGGAGTGTGCGTGGCCAGCACGATGTGGCCGGCGCGTACGCGCCCTTCCGCGGTCACCACGGCGCTGCCGCCGGGATCGACTTCCAGCACCCGGCTGTGGGTATATACGTCCACGCCACGCTCGCGCAGCGCGCGCGCCAGGCCGAGGGTGAATCGCCAGGGGTTGAATTGCGCCTGCGCGGGCATGCTGTGCACGCCGGCGGGGTCAAGCGGCCAGCCATCGATGGCTGCAAGCCACTGCGCCGCCAGCCCCAGCCGGAGCGCGCATTCGTGCTCCTCGCGCAGCTGCTCCAGTTTCCGGGAATCGCGGTCCAGCACCACCTGGTGCTACGGCACGCGGCGGAAGTCGCAGTCCAGGCCGAGCGCCTGCGCCACGGATCCGATCCAGTCGATGGCCCGGCGCCGGGCTTCGATGGCCAGGCGCACGTCTTCGGGCTGCCATTTGTCCAGCAATGCGGCCAGGCCGGTGGATACCGTGCTGTAGAGATTGCCGGTCGAGCGGCTCGTGTTGCCCGCCCCGGGATCACGCGCCTCGAGCACCACCACCTGCATCCCCGCGCCGGCCAGCCGCCATGCGGTCGCCAGCCCGGTGATCCCGCCGCCGACCACCACCACGTCGGCGTCACGCCGGCCACGCAGGCACGAGGCAGCCGCCTGCGGTCCATCCATCCAGATGCTGTCCACGGATCCTCCGCTGCTGCGCCGATGCTTGCCGAGGCTTGCACGAGGCGGGTGGCGCGGGCGTGAGCGGCCGGCGTTCAGCCCTTCCGTCTTCACGGCGTGCGAAGGGATCCGCCACGATCATCTTCCGGTCGCCTGCCTTTGAAGGAGTTTTGCATGAGACCGGGGACGACCCTGCTCGCCATTTCGTGCGCGATCGCCCTTGCCGCCTGTGGCGGCGACGATGACCGTTCCGCCGGGGCCGCCGGCAACGCCACTGACAATCCTGTGAACGCCGCCCCCGCGAACTCCGGCGCGATGGACGAGGCCATGGCCCCCTCCCCGGAGACCGGGACGGCCGACCCCGTACAGGCCGCTGCGGTCGACCAGGCCCCGCCCATCGACCCGATGCTTGATGGTCCTGGAGGGGACGTCACCGCCGATGCCGCGATGTCCACGGATCCGGCGTCCGGCGAGGCCGACGCGTCGTCCGGAAGCTGCGAAGTCACCATCGAAGGGAACGACCGCATGCAGTTCAACGTGGACTCGATCAAGGTCCCCGCCAGCTGCAGCCAGTTCACGATCAACCTGGCCCATGTCGGGCAGCTCCCGGTCGCGGCCATGGGCCACAACGTGGTGGTGGTTGAAACCGCCGACTTCGCCGGCGTCGCGGCGGATGGCCTGACCGCGGGCGCGGAAGCCGATTACGTGCCGGCCAACGACGGGCGCGTCATTGCCCACACGGAAATGATCGGGGGCGGCGAGCGCACCTCGGTCACGTTCTCTACCAGCGGGCTGGAGGAAGGTGGCGATTACACCTTCTTCTGCTCGTTCCCGGGGCACTCCGCGCTGATGCGGGGCAGCCTCGACTTCGGCGGCTGACACCGCAGCGTCGCCGGCCGGCGGACAGGCCCGTGCCGGGCACCGCTGCGCTAGGATCGTTCCGTACGGGCCCCCTGCGCCCCCAGACCGGAGAAGCTCATGAAGTCGATCAAGTACGCCCTCTGGGCCCTGGCATTCACCGTCCTGGGCGCCTGCTCCCGCCAGGCCCACGCCACCCTCCAGCCCGGGGACGCGGCACCTGACTTCACCGCCCCGGCCTGGCTGGCCGGCGAAGCCTTCGAATTCAGGCTCGCCGATGCCCTGGCCAAAGGGCCGGTGGTGCTGTACTTCTTCCCCGCCGCCAACACGCCCGGCTGCAACCTGGAAGCGTCGCTTTTCTCGCAGAACATCGACCGGTTCACGGAGCTGGGCGCAACGGTGATCGGCGTCACCGCCGGCAATACGGACGAGTTGCAGGAGTTCTCCGCCGACGGCGCCACGTGCGCCGGGAAGTTTGCCGTCGCCGCCGATGAAGGCGCCCGCATCGCGGCGCAATATGACGCCGTGATGGAGGGCCGGGAGATGTCCTCGCGCACTTCCTACGTGATTGGCCGCGACGGCCGCATCACTGCCGTCCATTCGGACCTCAATCCCGCCCGCCACGTGGAAGCCATGCTCGCCGGCCTGGTCACGCCCGCGGACGGAGGCTGACCCGATCAGCCCGGGTGGCCCCGGATGAACCGCTGCGAGGAGGCCGTCGTCAACCGGACCCGGGTGGCGCCATCATGATCGCGCATGGATAGCAGGCGCAAGCAGACACGGCGGACCTGGGCCTGGCTGATCGCCGGCCTGGTGTTGCTGGGCGCCTGGCAACTGCTGCAGCGCGAGCAGGCGCCGTCGCCCGTGGCGGCGCCGGCCGCCGGACAATGGGGCGAAGCCGCAACGCGGCCCAACGCCGCGCTGGATTTCCTGCCCGCCGAAGCCCACGCCACCCTGGCCCTGATCGACCGCGGCGGCCCCTATCCCTACCGGCAGGACGGCACCACCTTCCACAACCGCGAGCGTCTGCTGCCGGAGCGGCCGCGGGGCCACTACCGCGAGTTCACCGTCGACACGCCGGGCCTCGGGCACCGCGGCCCGCGCCGCATCGTCACCGGCGGCGACCCGCCGAGCGAGTGGTATTACACCGACGACCACTACAACAGCTTCCGCGAGTTCCAACGGGACGTCCGGCCATGACCGACATCGAACCCGGCACGCTGCTGGTCGACCCGGCCCGTGCCGGCATCTGCTTCGTCGACACACGCGAGCGCGACGCGATGGCGGATGCGGCCCTCGCATCCGGGTTGAAGGTGGTTACGGTGGATCTGTCAGCTGTGCGCGACAAACACACCCTGATCGACGCAATCGCGGCCGCGCTCGAGTTCCCTCCTGAGTCCGGCCACAACTGGGACGCGCTTGCCGACAGCCTGGGCGACCTTTCCTGGCTGCCGGCCCCGGGCTACATGCTCCTGCTTGACCATGCCCTGGCCCTGCGCGAAGCCGCGCCCGACGATTTCCGCACCCTGCTGGAAATACTCGACGACGCCACCCGCAGCCACGCCAGCGCCGGCACCCCGCTGTGGACCATGCTCACCGAAACGGGGCCAGTTCCAGCCACCTGAAAAGGCGCCGGGGCCGACGTAGCTGCCAACAACCCGTTCGCGCGCCTTTACCGGACTTGGATAAGCTCCAGCAGGTCGGCGACCGCCGCGCGAAATTCAGGCGAATCCGCCGCGTTCATGTGGCCCCTCCCGGAGACCACCAGCAAGCGCCTGCCATCGGCCTGACCCGCCGCCTCATACAGCTCCCGCGAGAACATGGGCGGGGTCACGTCGTCGTCCTCACCCACGACGAACAGCACCGGCTCGTCCAGCCGCGACACCGGCCCCGCATTGCCCAGGCCGCGCAGGGTCCCGCCCGGCTTCACCCTCCACACCACCGCCCGTATCCACCAGCTCTGCTGTGAGCGAAGGTAGGCAGTCCACGCTTCGGCCGTGGTCACCGTGCTCTCCAGCACCAGCGCATCCAGGGTGCGCCGGTCGGCCACCCCGCCGGCCATGAAGCTGCCGAGCGAGTGGCCGTGGACGACCACCGGCAAATCCCCCAGCGTGGAATCGGCGCGCACCGCGTCATACACCTCCAGCGCGTCTGACATCAGCGCCGACACGCTCGCTGAACCGGTGCTGCCACCATAGCCACGGTGATCGACCAGCACGAGGTTGACCGGGAGGTCCCGATACACACTGGAAGTGCGCTCGCCAGACCGGGCGACACTGTAGCCGTTGCCACCGAAGTACAGCACCGTGGCCACCGCGTCCTCGCGCATGAAGCGCAGCGAGAACAGCTCTTCGCCATCGCGCGTGCGGATCCATTGCTGTTCGACCTGGAACCCGGGATTCGCCTCCCGCACCACGTCGATGTCGGGCAGCGGCACCGCGCGGCCGAAGACGATGTTGGACTCCTTCACGTTGAAGGTGCACCCGGCCAGCAGCAGCACCGGTAGCAGCAACGGCAGCAGCCGCTTCAGCGTCATGCGCTTTCCTGCAAGTGTCGGCGGAAGAACTTCACCACGAACGCACTCCCGCGAACGAATTCGCTCGCACACCAGAACCTTGCGCGGCCGGACCATTCCGGCCCTGACACCCGCCACCCCTTTTCCCCCTGCGTCCCAACTTCCGCAACTCACACCCGGTACCGGCATTCGCAGAGCCGGCGGCCCGCAATCCAGCGACCATGATCAATCCCCTGGTGCGCATCACAGTCTCCCTTCCCTTGGCCCGCAACGGTAATTCGGATCACCAGTCCCCGCCACCCGCCATTGTGTTCAGCCCGGCGCGGCGCCGGTGGCGATGAACGCCAGCGCGTACATCGCCCACATCGCCACGAGCAGGAAGAACCCTGCCAGGAACACGGCGAAACGGTGCATCACCCTGTTGTAGCTGCACTGGATGATGCTGTGGACAATCCGGGTGAGCACGAAGAGCCACGCCAGCACCGGCAACCATGCGGGTATGTACCCGGCGCCAATGGCCACCGCGCACAGCAGGTAAAACAGCACCGGCAGCTCGAACAGGTGGTTGAAGTTGTCGGACGCCCGTGAATCCTCCAGCCGCCGCTCCCGCTGCGCGGACAGCGCCACCGACTGCGGATCGATGCGCCGGGCCATCATCTCCCCCACGCGCACGCGGAACATCCGCAGCCCAACCACGAATGTCAGCCCCACCATCACCGCGCAGGCCGCGACCAGATGCTGGACTGGCGTCATCCGTCCTGCTCCAGGTGCGGCCGGATCGCGGCCGCCAGCTGCTCAAGCACGTCGCGGTCCGGGGTCTCGGGCTGGGAAGGATAGATTTCCATCACCCGGTCGGATTCCTCGCGCGGATGCACATGGAAGTGCAGGTGGAACACCTCCTGTCCCCCTGCCTCGCCGATGGAATGCCACACGCTCATGCCGGGCGAAGGAAACGCGGCCGACGTGGCCCGGGTGACATCGATCAGCGCCGACATCATCGCCGCCCCGGTCTCGTCGTCCAGGTCGCGCACGTCGGCCACGTGCACCTTCGGCACCACCAGCACGTGGCCGGGATGGAACTGCCGCATATCCATGAACGCCAGCGTCAGCGCGTCCTCCCTGACCACGCTGGCGGGCGCCTGGCCGGCGATGATCCGGCAGAAGACGCAGTCGTCACCCATCTCGATACCCTTGTTGCATTCGGGATGCCGCGCAGGATGGCTGCGATGCCTTCCAACGGCAAGCGCCAAGGCTCAGCCAGCCCGGGCTCCAAGCATGATGACCAGCATGCCGGCGATGCAGATCGCCACCCCGGCCACGTCGGTGGGTGACGGGCGCACGGAATCAACCATCCACAGCCACAGGATCGCCACCGAAACGTAGATCCCCCCGTAGGCTGCATAGACGCGCCCAGCCGCCTGCGGGTGCAACGTGAGCAACCATACGAACAGCGCCAGGCTCGCCGCCGCGGGAAGCAGCAGCCACGCGGACTTGCCCTGCTTGAGCCACAGGTACGGCAGATAGCAGCCCACGATTTCCGCAACCGCGGTGAGCGCGAACAGCCCGGCAATCCTGGCGCCTGCAAGGAGCTCAGTTGGCATGGGAACGCTTCCGGCAGTTGGACGGGAACCGGAGATCGTACCCGCCCGCCCCGCCCTTCAGACGCGGGCGATCCGCGCTCCCAGCGCCGACAGCTTGGCCTCGATGTTCTCGTAGCCGCGATCCAGGTGGTACACGCGGTCGACCAGGGTCTCGCCCTCGGCCACCAGGCCGGCGAGGATGAGGGAGGCCGAAGCGCGCAGGTCGGTGGCCATCACCGGCGCGCCGGTCAGCGCCTCGACGCCGGTGACCGTGGCACGGTTGCCTTCGATGTCGATGCAGGCGCCCAGGCGCATGAGTTCGTTGACGTGCATGAAGCGGTTTTCAAAGATCCGCTCATCGATGGTTCCCACGCCCTCGGCAATGCAGTTCATGGCCATGAACTGCGCCTGCATGTCGGTGGGGAAGCCCGGGTGCGGCGCGGTGACGATATCGACCGCCCTGGGGCGGCGGCCGCGCATGTCGACGGTGATCTTGTCGCCATCCACCTCGGCCTCGGCGCCGGCCTCGGAGAGTTTCTCCAGCGTGGTGGCCATGGTGTCGGCCCGGGTGCCGGTGGCGGTCACCCGGCCCCCGGTCATGGCGGCGGCCACCAGGAAGGTGCCGGCCTCGATGCGATCGGGCAGGACGGCGTGCGTGCCCCCGGCCAGGCGCTCGACCCCGCGCACGATGATCCGCCCGCTGCCCGCGCCCTCGATATCCGCGCCCAGCGCGACCAGGCAATCCGCCAGGTCCACGATCTCGGGCTCGCGCGCGGCGTTGTCGATCACGGTGGTGCCCGCAGCCAGGCTCGCGGCCATCAGGGCGTTCTCGGTGGCACCGACGCTCACCGTGGGAAATTCGATCCTGCCCCCGCGCAGGCGGTCGACGCGGGCACGGATGAAGCCATGCTCGACTTCCACCTGCGCGCCCAGCGCCTGCATCGCATGGATGTGCAGGTCGACCGGACGCGAGCCGATCGCGCAGCCGCCGGGCAGGGAGACCTCCGCGGCGCCATGGCGGGCCAGCAGCGGCCCCAGCACCAGGACCGATGCGCGCATGGTGCGGACGAGCTCATACGGCGCCACATGGCCGCTGGCCGGGCACGGGTTGATCCGGAACCGGGAGGCGACGGTGTCGTATTCGACTTCCGCCCCCAGCTCACGCAGCAGCCGCGCCGTGGTCAACACGTCCTGCAGGTTTGGGACGTTGGCGATTTCCACGGGGCCGTCGGCCAGCAGCGCGGCGCACAGGATCGGCAGGACGGCGTTCTTCGCCCCGGAGATGGCGACTTCGCCGTCAAGGGCGGTGCCGCCGGTGATGAGGATCTTCTTCATTCGGAGCGATTGTTCCCGGACGCCATGTCCCCAAGCCGCGGGAATGGGGTCCCATTGCGAGTGCGCCGGGGGGCCGGCGCGGAGAATCAGCCTTCCACCTGGTCGGGCGTCAGCGTGCGCAGGGCCAGGGCGTGGATCTCCCCGGTGTCCATGCGGTCGCCCAAGGTGGCGTACACCATGCGGTGGCGGGCCAGCGGGAGCTTGCCGCGGAAAGCTTCGGACACGACCAGCGCCTCGAAGTGGACGCCGTCGTCGCCCCGCACCTCCACGCGGGCGCCCGGAATGCCCTGTTCGATGAGTTCACGGATGATGTTTGCGTCCAACCTGCGCCTGCCCTTCTCGTGAAGCCCGCCTGAGCGGCCATGCGGCTGGGTTGCGCGATGCGGCCAATTCCCGGGCGGGACATGCGTAAAATGAACCGGTTAGCCTAACGGAAAGCTCCACGCTTGGACATGCCTGACACCGCAACGCAGTCGCCCACCGATGCCTCCTCCCCCGCCGGTTTCGCCGAAAGCGGCCGCCGGGTGATCCGCATCGAGATGGACGCGCTGCAGGCCGTCCACGACCGCCTGGACGGCGCGTTCAGCCAGGCCTGCGAGCGGATCCTGGCCTGCGAAGGCCGGGTGGTCTGCACGGGCATGGGGAAATCCGGCCACATCGCCCGCAAGATCGCCGCGACGCTGGCGTCCACGGGCACCCCGGCGTTCTACGTGCATCCCGGCGAGGCCGGCCACGGCGACCTGGGCATGATCACCGACGCCGACGTGGTCCTGGCGCTCTCGTACTCCGGCGAGTCGGACGAGATCCTGATGCTGCTGCCCGGCCTGCGCCGCCAAGGCAACGTGCTGATCGCGATGACCGGCCGCGAGACCTCCACGCTGGCCCGCCAGTCCGACGTGCACCTGGACGTGAGCGTGCCCGCCGAGGCCTGCCCGCTGAGCCTGGCGCCCACCTCCAGCACCACCGCGAGCCTCGCCGTCGGCGACGCGCTGGCGGTGGCACTGCTCAACGCGCGCGGCTTCACCGCGGACGATTTCGCCCGCTCGCATCCCGCCGGTGCGCTGGGCCGCCGCCTGCTGCTGCACATCCGCGACGTGATGCACGCCGGCGATGAAGTGCCGCGGGTGAACGCGGACGCGACCCTCACCGAGGCCCTGCTGGAAATCAGCCGCAAGCGCCTGGGCCTGACCTCGGTGGTGGATGGCGACGGTCGCCTGGTGGGGCTGTTCACCGACGGTGACCTGCGACGCACCCTGGCCGACGAATCGGTGGACGTGCGCACCACCAGGATTTCCCAGGTGATGACCCGCTCGCCGGTGACCATCGGCAGCGAGGCGCTGGCGGTGGAAGCGGCGCGGCTGATGGAAACGCGCAAGATCAACGGCCTGCTGGTGCTGGATTCGGACGGTCGGGTGGTGGGCGCGCTCAACATCCATGACCTGCTGCGCGCGCGGGTGGTGTGATGCCTGCCACCCCGACCCGCGACCCTGCCGTCCTCTCCCGCGCCGCCCGCATCCGCCTGGCCTGCTTTGACGTCGACGGGACCCTCACCGACGGGCGCATCCATTTCGATGCCGAGGGCGGCGAAACCAAATCCTTCCACGTGCACGACGGCATGGGGCTGAGCCTGCTGCGCAAGGCCGGCCTCCGCGTGGCGCTTGTGACCGCGCGCGCAAGCGCCGCCGTGGAGCGGCGGGCGGCCGAACTGCAGATCGAGGCCCACTGCGCGGTGGCGGACAAGCTCGCGCTGGTGGAAAGGCTGCGCGGGGAGATGGGAATCGGCATGGACGAGGTGGCGTTCATGGGCGACGACCTCCCGGACCTGGCGGTGATGCGCTCGGTCGGCCTGGCCGTGGCCCCGGCCAACGCGCACCCCTGGACCGCGCGCGATGCGCACTGGCGCACGGTGGCACGAGGCGGCGAAGGCGCGGCCCGTGAACTTTGTGACCTGCTGCTGGGCGCGCAGGGAGTGCTCGACGGCCTGCTCCGCTCCAGCGTCGACGGGCGGCACGCATGAACTGGCGGACCGGGCTCGTGCTGGTCCTGCTGGTCGCCGCACTGGTGTCCGGCTGGTCGGCATGGCGGCAGCGCGCAGCGCCGGTGGTCGAGGCGCAGGGACCGATGCGCTCGGATTACATCCTCCACGATTTCGAACTCACTGCACTGAGCGGCGAGGGCTCGGAAGCCTTCACCCTGCGCGCACCCCTGCTTGAACAGCATCCGCAGGACCGCACCATCCGCATCGACACACCGCTGTTCCTGGTGCCTGACGGCGCGGGCGATTACTGGGAGGTCCGTTCCCGGACCGCCGTGGTGACCGCCGACCATGACGAGCTGCGCCTGCACGACGACGTCGTGGCCGAAGGCACCAACAATGCCGGCAGGCCGGTGACCATGCAGACCCAGCGGCTGGACATCTTCCCGGAAACCCGGATCGCCACGAGCGAGGAGCGGGTGACCATCGAACAGCCCGGCTCTACAATCCAGGGCCGCGGCATGGAGGTCGACCTTGCCAGCAAACGGTATGAATTCCACTCCGACGTCAGGAGCCGCTATGTCCCTTCGCGCCGCTAGCGTCCTGCTCGTGCTCGCCCTGGCCGGCATGCTCGCCACCGGCCCGGCCGACGCCCGCCGCTCTGACCGCAACCAGCCGATGGACATCGATGCCGGCCGCCAGGAGGGCAGCCTGGATGACAGCGGCCCGATCGTCCTCTCCGGCGGGGTGGTCATCACCCAGGGCACCATGCACGTGGAATCCGACCGCGCGGAGATCACCCTTCGCGGGGGCGACATCCAGCGCGTGGTGCTGACCGGCTCCCCGGCGACCATGCGCCAGGAAACGGACGACGGCTCACCCATGACCGCCCGCGGCCAGCGGATCGACTACAACGTGGCCGACGAGACCATGGTGATCACCGGCGATGCCCACGTGGAGCAGCCGCAGGGCAACATGGCCAGCCAGCGCATCGTCTACAACATGCAGACCGAGCGGGTCGAGGCCGGCGGTGAGGGCGCGGGCCGCGTGCAGATGCGCATCCAGCCGCGGGCACAGCGCGAAGGTGGCGGCGACTGATGCTGATCGCCGAGGGACTGCGCAAGCGCTACCGCTCCAGGGAAGTCGTCAGCGACTTCGGGCTGGCCCTGGACGCCGGCGAGGTCGTCGGCCTGCTGGGGCCCAACGGCGCCGGCAAAACCACCTGCTTCTACATGATCGTGGGCCTGGTGCCAGCCGATGCGGGGCGCATCGAACTGGACGGGCGCGACATCACCGCCGAGCCGATGTACCGGCGCGCCCGGCTCGGCGTGGGCTACTTGCCGCAGGAACCGTCTGTGTTCCGCAAGCTGTCGGTGGCGGACAACCTGCGGCTGGTGCTGGAGCTGCGCGAAGACCTCGACCGCAAGGGCGTCGAGGCCGAGCTGGAAAGCCTGATGGACGAGCTGCAGGTGACCCACGTCGCCAGCCAGCACGGCTCGAGCCTTTCAGGTGGCGAACGGCGCCGGGTCGAGATCGCCCGCGCCCTGGCCGCCAGGCCGCGGCTGATCCTGCTCGACGAACCGTTTGCAGGGGTGGACCCGATCTCCGTCGGCGAGATCCAGCGGATCATCCGCCACCTCAAGAACCGCGGCATCGGCGTGCTCATCACCGACCACAACGTGCGCGAGACGCTTGGCATCTGCGACCGGGCGTATATCCTCAATGAGGGCAGCGTGCTCGCGCAGGGGGCGCCGGACGTGCTGCTGGCCGATCCCGACGTACGCAGGGTCTATCTGGGCGAAGCCTTCCGCCTCTAGCCCGCGTCGGCGGGATGGAACGGATGTCCGGGCACGACGCCCCCGGACGTTGCATCATGGGGAATGATGAAGCAACGCCTGCAGACATCGCTGGGTCAACAGCTGGTGCTCACGCCGCAGCTCAAGCAGGCGTTGCACCTGCTGCAGCTGTCGTCGCTGGAGCTCGAGGCCGAGATCACCGAGGCGGTGGAGACCAACCCACTGCTGGAGTGGGACGAACAGGCTCCGGCGGCCCCGGCCGCGGAAACCCCCGCGCCGACGCCCGCGGAGGCACGCGCTGAAGCCGGCGGCGCCGGCGTGGAATGGGACGTTGCAGAAAGCTGGCAGGCCGGGGCCCGGGTCAGCACCGACGACGACGGCGACTGGGACCCCACCGAGCGCCTGAGCGGGTCGGAGAGCCTCCACGACCACCTGCGCTGGCAGCTCAACCTGTCCCCACTGTCGCCCCGCGACAGGGCCATCGCCGAAGCCCTGGTGGACGCGATCGAGGATGACGGCTACCTGCGCACGTCCTTCGACGCGATCGTCGAGACCCTGGCGCCGGCGCTGGCGTGCAGCCATGACGAAATCCTCGCCGTGCTGCGGCGGATCCAGCACCTGGACCCGGTGGGAGTGGGCGCGCGCGACCTGCGCGAATGCCTGCTCCTGCAGCTCGGGGTGATGGATGCGGACACGACCGGCCGCGCGCTGGCCGAACGCATCGTTGTGGAGCTGATTGAAAGCCTGCCCAGGCTGGGAGGAGACCGCCTTGCCGAGGCGCTCGGCTGCCCGCGTGAAGACGCGGACCGGGCCCTGGGCCTGCTGCGATCGCTCGACCCGCGTCCCGGAGCGCGGATGGGGGAGATCCCGCATGACACCTACGTGGCGCCGGACTGCGTGATCTCCCGCCACGAGGGCGTGTGGAAGGTGAGCCTGGTGGACGGGCCCTGGGGCAGGCTGGGGATCCACCGCGGTTACGAAGCGATGATCCAGCATGCCAATCCGGCCGACGCCGGCTACCTGCGCGGCCGGCTCCAGGAGGCGCGCTGGCTGCTGCGCAACCTGCAGCAGCGCGGCGAGACCCTGCTCAAGGTGGCCAACTGCCTGGTGCGGCAGCAGTCCGGGTTCCTGGAGTTCGGGCCGCAGGCGCTGCGGCCGCTGACCCTGCGCGAGGTCGCCGCCGAGATCGGCATGCATGAATCAACCGTGTCGCGGGCCGTTTCCCGCAAATACGTCCTCACGCCCCGCGGCACGCTGCCGCTGCGCGACTTCTTCGCCTCGGGTGTGAGCACCGACACCGGCGGGCAGGCGTCCAGCACTGCGATCCAGCAGATGATCCTGCGCCTGGTGGAGGCGGAGAACCCCGGCAAGCCGCTGTCGGATGCCCGCCTGACCGAGGCGCTCAAGGCCGCCGGGGTGATGGTGGCCCGGCGCACGGTGAGCAAGTACCGCGAAGCCATGAACATCCCCTCCTCCCACGAACGGGTGCGGCTGGGCTGAACTGCAGGCGCCTGTCGTGGTCTCAAGGGAGGCAGGCAGGCAGCAGCTTGCCTGCCCCCCGCGTTCGGTTAACCTGTCCGGGCGCGACGTGATCCCACCCGTCGAGAAGAGGAGCCAGCCGATGCGTATCGAAACCCACGGACACCAGATCGAGGTCACGGCCGCCCTGCGCGATTACGTTGAATCCAAGCTTGGCCGGCTCTCGCGCCATTTCGAAGGCCAGCACATGAACCTGCGCGCCCAGCTGAGCCTGGAGAACCCGATGCACAAGGCCGAGGCCACGGTGTCCGTCGCCGGGAAGACCCACCATGCCGATGCCACCGGCGTGGACATGTACGCGGCCATCGACCTGCTCTACGACAAGCTCGACCGGCTGCTGGCCAAACACAAGGGCAAGCTCAGCGACCATCACCGCGGGGCGAACCCCGTCCGCGACGGCAGCTTCGGCTGACACACTGGGGCGGCCCGCGGGCCGCCCCGCCGGGATCCGCCAGGGGGAAGAGCCGATGACCAGCGCCACCGATTCCTCGCTGCTGATCGTCAGCGGCATGTCCGGCAGCGGCAAGTCGGTGGCGCTCAACACGCTCGAGGACCTGGGGTACTACTGCACCGACAACCTGCCGGCCGAGCTGCTGCCCGACTTCGTCCGCAGCGTCGGCCAGGATGCCAGCATGCCGCGCAAGCTGGCCGTGGGCATCGATGTGCGCAACCGCCACAACGATCTGACCAATATCCCGCAATGGCTCTCGGCGGTGGCCCGGCTGGGCTTCGACCCGAAGCTGGTGTTCTTCGAGACCGGCGACCAGCAGCTGCTCAAGCGCTACGCCGACACCCGGCGCCGGCACCCGCTCAGCCACTTGGGGTTGTCACTGCCCGATGCGATCGCGCTGGAAAGGCAGGTGCTGCGTCCGCTTCAGCTGCTTGCCGACGCGGTGATCGACACCACCGATCTCAACGTCCACCAGCTGCGCCGGCAGCTGATCACCGAATTCCAGCTCTCGCAGGAGGCTTCGTTCTCGCTGCTGTTCGAATCCTTCGCCTACCGCCACGGGGTGCCGGCGGATGCGGACTTCGTTTTCGATGCCCGTGCCCTGCCCAACCCCCACTGGGAGCCTGCGCTCAAGCCGCTCTCCGGGCGCGACAAGGCGGTGGTGGAGTACTTCGCGGAACAGGAGCTGGTGCAGGAATATTTCCGCCAGGTGGCGGCGTTCCTTGACGAATGGCTGCCGCGGCTGCGCACCGATACCCGCAGCTACATCACCGTGGCCTTCGGCTGCAGCGGCGGGCGGCACCGCTCCGTCTACCTCGCCGAGCGGATGGCAGCGCACGCCCGCGAACAGGGCTGGGAAGACGTCACCACCTTCCACCGCCAGCTGGATTAGCGGGCGGGAGCATCCAGCTCGAGCTCGTCGGCGAAGCTCAGTTCCTTCAGTTCCTGGCGCAGGCGCCGGCCGTTCTCCACGCCCAGCTCGTGGGTGCGGGCGTGGATCCACTCATCCGCCGACTCCTTGCCGTCCTCGCGCACCCTGCGGGCGTATTCCGGTGCCATCGCGTGCATCGCTTCCTGCACGCTCTGCTGCATCCGGTCGTACTCGCGGTAGAGGATCTCACGGTCGCGCTCCGAGATGGCATCGCCATCCCGGAGCCCGGTGATCGATTCGATCCACTCCTGACGCTGGCGCCAGGCGTCGTCCTGTCCCGACATCATTCAGCCGGCCAGGCCCTGGCGCACACCATCCAGGAAGGTGTTGCCAAGCTGGTTGACGAAGTTGCCGGCATCGGTATCCGGCAGGCCGACATCGGCCCATGCCTGCGATGCGGCGGGCATCAGCACATCGTAGGCTGCCTGTTCGAAGGCCTGGACGCCGGCCTGGACGATCGGGCCCGCGAAGGCCTGCACCAGGATGCCGGAGCCCGGCAGCACGGCGTTGGCCGCGCTGGCAAGGGCGGTGGTGATCAGGCCGGGGGCCAGGTCCATCACCTTGTCCACGAAGTTGCCGATCATGTTGCTGGCAAAGTTGGAGAGCGTGTCGCCGATTGAACCCAGCATCTTGAATCTCCCGGTCGTAAGTGGGGTTGTCCTTTCCGTGGTGCCGCTCACCTGCCACGACTCACGTGGGCCCATCCTGCGGCACCCGGTCCGCGCCGGAAAGCTGGGGCGGACCCTAGGGCGGGGGCCGCCGCGTGCATAAATCCGGACAGGGGGGATAATGGCGGCATGGATACCTGACCCGTCGCGCCTTGCGAGTGGCACGACTCGCCAACGGAATCATCGAATGGCCGAAGCCGCCCGCCACGACAAGACCGCGCGTCAGCTGCGCCTGCTGTCCGACGCCCTGGACAGCGGCCGGCTCGGCCCGGTCCGGCGCATGGTCAACACCCTGGCCCCGGCCGAGATCGGCAACCTCCTGGAATCGCTGCCGCTGGACAAGCGGATGGTGGTGTGGGGGCTGGTGGATCCGGAAGATGACGGCGAAGTGCTGGTCCACGTCGGCGACGAGGTCCGCGAAAGCCTGATCGCGGACATGGACCCGGACGAGATCGTCGCCGCGGTCGAGGACCTGGACATCGACGACCTCGCCGACCTGGTCGAGGACCTGCCAGAGGCCGTCACCGGCCAGATCCTGCAGGCGATGGACCGCGAGAACCGCGAGCGCCTGGAGCAGGCGCTGTCGTATGACGAGGACACCGCGGGCCGGCTGATGAACCCGGAGGTGGTGACGGTGCGCGCCGACACCACGGTGGACGTGGTGCTGCGCTTCCTGCGCCTGCGCGGCGAACTGCCCGAGCACACCGACCACCTGTACGTGGTCAACCGGCGCCACCAGCTGATGGGCTGGGTGGCCCTGCAGGACCTGGTGACGCGCGATCCCTCCACCCCGATCAACGAGCTGATCGACGAGGAGCTCGAGGCACTGCACGTGGACGAGTCGGCGCAGGAAGTGGCCCGGAAGTTCTCCGACCATGACTGGGTGTCGGCGCCGGTGGTGGACGACGGCAACATCCTGCTCGGGCGCATCACCATCGACGACGTGGTCGACATCATCCGCGAGCTGGCCGAACACCAGGCGCTGGGCGCCGCCGGCCTGGACGAGGAGGAAGACCTGTTCTCGCCGGTACGCCGGGCGGTGCGCGGCCGCGCGCTCTGGCTGGGCATCAACCTGATGACCGCGTTCGTGGCGGCGGCGGTGATCGGCCGCTTCGAGGGCACCATCCAGGAGATCGTGGCGCTGGCGGTGCTGATGCCCATCGTCGCCGGGATCGGCGGAAACGCCGCGATCCAGGTGCTGACCCTGATGGTGCGTGGGCTGGCCCTGGGCCAGGTGGCGTCCAGCAACGCCAGGATCCTGCTGTGGAAGGAAATCCGGGTGGCGCTGATCAACGGCCTGATGATCGGCGGGCTGGTGGGCCTGGTGGCACTGGTGTGGTTCCGCGACCCGGTGCTCTCGCTGGTGATCGGCGCGGCGCTGGTGATCACCCTGCTCACCGCCGCCCTGACCGGCGTGGCAGTGCCGCTGCTGCTGCGCCGCATGCGCATCGATCCCGCCGTCGCCGGCACCGTGGTGGTCACCGCGGTGACCGACGTGATGGGTTTCTTCAGCTTCCTGGGGCTGGCGACGGTGATCCTGTTGCGCTGAGGAGGGTCTCCAGGACCGCCATCCGTACCGGGACGCCATTGGCGACCTGGCGCAGGATCAGCGACTGCGGGCCGTCGGCCACCTCGTCGTCGATCTCCACGCCGCGGTTCATCGGCCCGGGGTGGAGCACCACCGCATCGGGCGCGGCCCGGCGCAGGCGTCGCGCGGTGAGGCCATAGTCGCGGTGGTAATCCTCCAGCGACTCCACCAGCCCCTCGGCCATGCGCTCGCGCTGGAGGCGCAGCATCATCACCACGTCCACGCCCTGGATCGCTTCGTCCAGGTCATGGGCGAAGGGGATGCCCTCCATCTCGGCCGGCGGCGGGAGCAGCGCCTCGGGTCCGCAGATGCGCACTTCGCCGGCGCCGAGGATGCGCAGCGCATGCAGGTCGGAGCGGGCCACCCGGGAATGCCGCACATCCCCCACGACCAGCACCTTCAGCCCGGAGAAGTCGCGCCCCCTGGCCTGGCGCAGGGTAAGCATGTCCAGGAGGCCCTGGGTTGGATGGGCGCTGCGGCCGTCGCCGGCGTTGATGATCGAGGTGGCCTCCCCGGCCACGGCGGCCAGCTCCGCCGCCGCGCCCTCGGCGCGGTCGCGCACCACGAACCCGCGCACGCCCATGGCCTCGATGGTGCGCAAGGTGTCGTGCGCCGACTCGCCCTTGGTGGTCGAAGAGCTGGAAGCGTCGAAATTGAGCACGTCCGCGCCCAGGCGCTGCGCGGCGCGGTGGAAGCTGAGCCGGGTGCGCGTTGAGGGCTCGAAGAACAGCGTGCAAACAGCCTGCCCCGCAAGCAGCCCCGGGGCGTGGTCCGCGCCCTGGTCGATGATTGCCTGGGCCCGGTCAAGCAGGGCTTCCAGGGCCGCCCGGGGCAGGCCTTCCAGGGTCAGCAGGTGGCGCAGGCGGCCATGGCTGTCGATCTGCAGGTTCATTCCTCGGCCCTCAGGGAACGGGGGTGGCGTCGTCCGGGGCATGGAGCCAGCGTTCGACGATGATCGCTGCGGCCATGGCGTCCAGGAGCGTCGCGTCGCCGCGCCGTCGGCGGCCCTGGGCGCGCTCGGCCGCGAACCGCTGCGCCGCCTCGCGCGAGCTCGACCGCTCGTCGATCATGGCAACCGGGAGCCCATAGCGTTCACGCAGCTGGTGTGCAAACCGGCGTGCGCGGCGGCGGGCTGGCTGGTCACCATCTTCCAGGGTCATCGGGTCGCCGACCACCAGGGCGGCCGGTCGCCATTCCCCGCACAGGCGGTCGATGCCGTCCCAGTCGGGCTTGCCACCGTGCACGCCCACCACCTCCAGCGCGCGGGCCCCGGGCCCCAGGCTGCTGGCCACCGCCACGCCGATTCGCTTCGACCCGACGTCGAAGCCGAGCACGGTGCCGGCGTCCAGGGCCGCTCCGGCGCTCATGCCCGGCCCGAATACCCCGCAAGGTGCTGCAGGTCCACGCCCAGGCGGCCGGCGGCTGCCTGCCAGCGGGCCTCCAGCGGGACCTCGAACAGCAGTTCGGCGTCCGCCGGGACGGTGAGCCAGCTGTCGCCGGTGAGCTCACCCTCGAGCTGTCCGCCGCCCCAGCCGGCGCAGCCCAGGGCGATGATCGCGTTCGCGGGCCCCTCGCCGCTGGCGATCGCTTCAAGCACGTCACGCGAGGTGGTCACGTGCAATCCAGGGCCGATCCGCAGGCTGGAGTCGTACCCCGCGCCGCCGTCGTGCACCACGAAGCCGCGCTCCGGATGCACCGGCCCTCCCGAAAGCACGGGACGCGCGCTGAGCGCTGCATCCTCGCAGGTGATTTCCATCTGGGAGAACACCTCCCCCAGCGTGTACTCGGCGGCCCGGTTGACCACCACCCCCATTGCGCCATCGGCATCGTGCTGGCAAAGCAGCACCACGCTGCGGGCGAAGTTCGGATCGGCCAGCGCCGGCGTGGCGATCAGCAGCTGGCCGGCAAGCGGTGTGGGAGCGACGGGCATGGCCGCCATTCTACCGGCTCGGGCCGCCCCGGCGGGCCCGCCGGGAGCGGGTGGCGACGGCTACCGGAGGCCGAACTGGATCTCGTCCGGCGTCGCCACGCGCACGTCCAGCACCTCCACTTCGGCCTTGAACGTGCGGCCGGCCAGCGGATGATTGCCGTCCACGGTCACCATGTCGCCTTCGACCGCGGTCACCACGACTTCCATCGGGCCCCTGGCAGTCTGGGCTTCCAGCCGGGCCCCCACCTGCGGGGCCGCCCCGTCCCTGATGATGGACACCGGGTGGGTCTGGACCAGTTCGGGGTGGCGCGGGCCGAAGCCCTTTTCCGGCGGCACGGTCACTTCGAAAACATCGCCGGGCGCGCGCCCTTCCAACGCCTCTTCCAGGCCCGCGACCACCGTGCCGGTTCCGTGCATGTACACCAGCGGATCATGGCCGCGGGTGCTGGTGATCCGGCTCCCGTCCTCGCCGGTCAGGGTGAAGTGGACGGTGGCAACGCGGCGATTGGCGATCTCCATGGGTCGGGCGGATCCTTCAGTGGCAGGGGCAAGGATCTTGGCCCGGAGCCGGCGCCGGTTCAACCGGATCGCACATGGCGGGCCCGCAGAAACAGGAAAGCCGGGCATTGCCCGGCTTCCCCGCGTACTGCAGCGGCGATGGCAATCAGCCGCGGGCAGCCTGGTAGCGACGCTCGACCTCGGCCCAGTTGATCACCTCGAAGAACGCGGAGATGTAGTCCGGGCGGCGGTTCTGGTACTTCAGGTAGTACGCGTGCTCCCACACGTCCAGGCCCAGGATCGGGGTGTTGCCCGAGCCGATGTTCTTCATCAGCGGGTTGTCCTGGTTGGCGGTGTCCTCCACGGCCACCTTGCCGTCGGAATCCACGGTCAGCCAGGCCCAGCCGCTGCCGAAGCGGCCCTTGGCAGCCTCGGTGAACTGTTCCTTGAACTTGTCGAATCCGCCCAGGTCGCTCTCGATGCGCTTGGCAACCTCGCCCTGGGGCTGGCCGCCGCCGTCTGGCGACATGACCGTCCAGAACAGCGAGTGGTTGGCATGGCCGCCGCCGTTGTTGCGCACCGCCTTGCGGATGCGGTCCGGCAGGGTCTCGACCTTCGCGATCAGCTCGTCGATCGCGACGCCGTCGTATTCGGTGCCGTCGACGGCGGCATTGAGGTTGGTCACATAGGTGTTGTGGTGCTTGCTGTGATGGATCTCCATCGTCTGCGCGTCGATGTGCGGCTCGAGCGCGTCATATGCGTAGGGAAGATCAGGCAGGGTGTAGGGCATGGGGATCTCCGCAGATGAACAGGGCCACCATTGTCGCCCGCGAGGGGTAAAAAAGGGATCAACCCGATGCAACGCAATATTCCGGTGCAACCGCGGGCAGCTTCACCGCGTGCAGCCGGCCGGCGGGTGATGCTGCAACCATGTCACCTTCCAGGCGACCCAATCGCGGATGCGTGCGCATCGGCATCTCCGGATGGCGCTACCCGCCGTGGCGCGGCGTGTTCTACCCGCCAGACCTGGTGCAGCGCCGCGAGCTGGAATACGCCTCCGGGATCTTTTCCACGATCGAGATCAACGGCACGTTCTACTCGTTGCAGCGACCGGAAAGCTTCCCGCACTGGTCCGGGCAGACGCCGGATGACTTCGTGTTCGCCATCAAGGGCAACCGCTACATCACCCATCGCCTGCGGCTGGCGAATGCGGAACAGGCGGTGGCCAACTTCCTTGCGTCCGGCCTGCTTGCCCTGGGGAGGAAGCTCGGCCCAATCCTGTGGCAGCTGCCACCGAGCCTGCGCTACGACGAGGCGCTGATCGGACGTTTCCTGGCGGGGCTGCCGAACGACACGGAGCATGCCGCGGCCCTGGCCCGGCGGCGCGAAGTTTCGCGCATGGCCGGCCGCAGCACCTGGGCGATCGACGAGCCCAGGCCTTTGCGCCACGCGATGGAAGTCCGCCATGAGAGCTTTCGCGAACCGGGCTTCATCGCCCAGCTGCGTGAGCACAACGTCGCGCTGGTGGTTGCGGACACCGCCGGCAAATGGCCGCTGCTGGAGGATGTCACGGCCGATTTCATGTACCTGCGCCTGCACGGCGACAAGGAGATCTATGCCAGCGGATACGACGACCCGGCCCTGGACGACTGGGCGCGCCGGATCAGCGCCTGGGCCCGGGGAACACAGCCCCGCGGGGCGCGCCGGGTGACGGCTTCAGCCGTGACCCGGCGGCCCCGCGACGTTTACTGCTACTTCGACAACGACATCAAGGTCCGGGCGCCGTTCGACGCCCAGTCGCTGGAGGGAGCGGGTCAAAGCGAAGGCGTAGGACCGACTGCCGCCTGGCCTGCCGGCGCGGATCCGCGCGGGCCGGTCTGGGCGCCGTCCGCCCCGGCGCTTCCCGCCGGGTCCCCGCCGCCGGCATCGGCGGCCATTGCCAGGGCGCTTTCGAGCGAAACCACGCCGGGCATGCGGCTGATGGCACGCGGGACGCTGTGCGCCTCGGCTTCGGAGACCTCGCCCGAGAGCTTCACCACACCATCGCGAACCTCGACGTCCACTGCACCGGCATGCTCGACCAGGTGCCCGAGGCGGGCGCGGATGCGCTCGTACAGGCGGGCGTCGTCGATTGGATGGGAGGCGAGCCGGGAGCGGGTTTCAGCCACCACGCCCTGCAGGCGGCCGGCGGCGTACTGGCACTTGCCGCGGACATAGCGGTCGGCGTCGCTGCGCGCTGCCGCGGCACGGTCGCGCGCCTGGGCGCGGCGGCGCCGCCCGGTGGCCGGATCGAAGAAGTACATGGCAGCCGCGCCCGCGGCGAGCGTCGCGGCGAATCTGACGAGCCTGTTCATCGGTTTCTCCGGGTGGGGTGGGAGCGGAGTCTCCCACCGCCCGCCGGAAAACCGTGCGAAGAACACAGCCCGCGGGCCGCGTGCGTTCAGTTGGCCTCGGCCACTTCCACCCCGTCCAGGCCCTGGCTGAGCGAGCGTGCATCGCCGCCCTGGGCGAGCTTGATGCGCAGGCGCACCTCGTTGGCGGAGTCGGCGTAGCGGAGCGCGTCCTCGTAGGAGATCTCGCCGGCCTGGTAGAGCTCGAACAGGCTCTGGTCGAAGGTCTTCATCCCGAGGTTGGTCGATTCCTTCATGACCTCCTTCAGCTTGTGGATCTCGCCGTCGCGGATGTAGTCCTGCACCAGCGGCGTGCCGAGCAGGATCTCCATCGCCACCCGCCGGGCCTTGCCATCGGGGGTGGGGATCAGCTGCTGGGCCACCACGCCCTTGAGGTTGAGCGACAGGTCCATCAACAGCTGGCCGCGCCGGTCCTCGGGGAAGAAGTTGATGATCCGGTCCATCGCCTGGTTGGCGTTGTTGGCGTGCAGGGTGCACAGCACCAGGTGGCCGGTCTCGGCGAAGGCGATGGCGTGGTCCATGCCCTCGCGGGTGCGCACCTCGCCGATCATGATCACGTCCGGCGCCTGGCGCAGGGTGTTCTTGAGCG